>JADGNT010000041.1 GCA_017883345.1 Candidatus Solibacter sp.
CCTACGCCGCCTTCGGCATGGCTACCGTCTTGGGCTGCAAGCCCGCCTTCGCCAGCACGTAGTAAACCCCGAACCCGACGATAAAGCTGTACACCACCGCCGGCTGCACGTACGATTTCATTTCCGGCGAGAGCGTGACGGGCAGAACATCGAGCGGCAGAATGCCCACGATGAAGCCCACCGCCCAGGCGATATAGCCGGCCAGATTCACGCCTTCGCGCGGGCCGCTCCACTTCTTGCCTGCCAGCAGATAGTCCGCCACCATGGCGCCGATGATGGGCCCGAAGCTGGCGCCGACAATGGTGAAGAACCCAATCAGGTTGGCGGCAACGCCCGTGATCGCGAGCAGAACTCCCACCGCCCCGGCCGCCATCGTGCTGGCCACGCGCGGCACGCTCGGAATCATAGTGTTGAAGCTGTTCCCCGCGATGAACGCGCAGAAGCACGAAGCCGGAATGGAAGCGATGGCGAACAGGATCAGCATCGCCGAAGCGATGGGCCCGCCGATGGCCTGCACCACTTCGCCGAAATCCCAGCTCTGGGTCAGGCCGCTGCCATGGGCCCCCGCCACCGCCATCAGCGGCAGCCCGCCGGCCACCAGCACGGCCAGCGCGATGCCCACCAGCCCACCCCAGCGCACGTCCCTTTCGTCGCGCGCGTTCATGCCGAAATCCGCGCCCGCCGCGCCCGCCGTGGCGAAGAATCCGATCACGATGGCGATCATCGTGGTGAATGCGCCAAACGAATTCTCCTGCGCCGGCGCGACTTGATAGTTGCCGATACCGCCCGAGGTCTGAAAAAAGACCACCAGCAGCATCAGCAGCGGAATCGCATTTAGAAACAGGGCGATCTTGGACACATACTGAACCCCTTTCGCTCCCGCAAAAGCCATGGTGCCGCCCCAGAGGACGCACACGATACCGAATGACAGGGTGCCCGGCTTGGATGCCATCCCCATCCCCCGCAGAATGAAATCGGCGGAGAAGAACGTGGCCACCGCGAACCAGCCGATCTGCAACAGCCCCATCAGCAGGCCCGGCATCACGTAGCCGCCGGCGGTGCCGAACGTGGAACTGCCCACCACGTATAGCGGAAACCCGGTGGTCATGCCGAGCATGGCCGGAACGCGATAGTACAAGGCATAGCTGAGCAGGCCGGCAACCGCCAGCGCGACCAGGCAAAGCGCCAGCCCGCCATGTTGCAGCGTTCCTCCCGCCATTTGTTGATAGAAGGCGATCCAGAGAAAAATTCCGGCGTAAGTGGGCGCGGTATTGGCATACCACGGGGCGCGGTTCCCGATCGGGTTGGGCACTGCTTTAGCAAGGTAGTCTGGCAACATGGCTCTTCCTTTGTCGATTCCAAATGTGTATCTGAAGCGGCCAGTATACTACACGGCACTTCACAACTCCGCCCCTGGGGAACTGCTACAATCCAATTCATGCCCTGGGGCATGTTCGCTTTTCCGAATAATCGCCAATCGTGATCCGCCGGGTCTTCAAAGCTTTTCATTATCGCGACTTCCGCCTGATGTGGATGGGCGCGTGTGCGTCGAGCATCGGCACGTGGATGCAGATTCTGGCGCAGAGCTGGCTCGTCCTGAAGCTCTCCGATTCGCCGTTTCTGCTCGGCCTGGACGCCTTCCTCGGCGGCATTCCCATCTTCCTGTTCTCCCTGGTGGGCGGCGTGGTGGCCGACCGCTTCGAGCGCCGCAAGGTGCTGCTGCTCTCGCAGTGCGTGCAGATGGGCGCCGCCTTCCTGCTCACCGCGCTCATCGGATTCCATCTTGTCCGGGTGTGGCAGATCCTCTGCCTGTCGTTCCTTACCGGTTTCGCCCAGGCTTTCGGCGGACCAGCCTACCAGGCCCTCATCCCCACGCTGGTCGATAAAGAAGACATGCCGAACGCCATCGCGCTGCAATCCATTCAGTTCAACGTGGCGCGCGTGGTCGGCCCGGCGCTGGGCGGCATCGCGCTCACCCAGTTGGGCGAGAAATGGTGCTTCGGGCTCAACGGACTCTCCTTTTTCGCGCCCATCGTCTCCCTGCTCATGATCCAGACGCGCTTCTATCCGCAGAAGACCTCGGAATCGATTTTGGTCGGCATGAAGCAGGGCATCTCCTTCATCCGCAGCCAGAGCGCCATGGAATCGTTGATGGTCCTGGCCTTTTGCATGACCGCTCTCGGCGTTCCCATGATGACCTTCCTCCCGGTATTCGCCAGGGATGTCTTCCACCAGGGGCCCACCACCTTCACCTTGTTCCTCTCGGCTTCCGGCGTCGGCTCCATCGTGGGCGCGCTGACCGTCGCAGCCCTCGGCAATGTGCGCCACAAGGGACGCATCGCCCTGATCATGCTCACCTGCCTCGGCGCCGGCATTGCCGGATTTGCCCTCTCGACCTCGGTTTGGTTGAGCTGCGTGATGCTGTTTCTCTCCGGAGCATCGCTGATTTCGGTCTTTGCCCTGGTCAATTCGCTGGTGCAACTGATCACCACCAACGAAATGCGCGGCCGCGTGATGAGCGTCTACAACTTTGCCTTCCGCGGCGGCATGCCCATGGGAAACCTGTTGACCGGCTGGCTCGTCCCACTCTATTCGGCGCCCCTCGTGCTCGCCGTCAACGGACTTGTCCTGATGGCCGTCGCCTTGTACTTTCTCGGGGTGCAACGGCGGGTCGCCGCTCTTTGATGTAATAGAGGAGTCGCACTCATGCTCGCAATATTCATCGCCGCTTACCTGTCCGCCGCCGCACCCTCCCCGCTGGAGGTGGCGCGCGATAAGCAGGACCGCGCCGCTTTAACCGACATCGCCGCCCAGGCCGGCGGCGCCGCCGCCAAGGCGCCCAACGATCCCGAGGTCCAATACCGCGCCGCCCTGGCCAATTGCTATCTCGCCGAGGTGGCGATCGAACTGCGCGATCGCAAAGCCGGCCGCCAGATCGCCGAGCAGGGCATCCGGTTCGCCGAGAAGACGGTGGCACTGAAGCCCGCGAACGCCGAGTACTATCGCCTGCTCGGCACGCTCTACGGCCAGGCCGTCACCGACATCATGAGCGGCCTCACCTACGGTCCCAAGGCCAAGGACGCCATCAACAAGGCCGTGGAGAAGGCGCCCAAGTCTTCCCTGATGTACGTGGCGCGCGGCGTCGGCAATTACTACGTCCCGGCCCAACTGGGCGGCGGCGCCAAGCTCTCCATCCCGGATTTCCAGAAGGCCATCGAACTCGATCCCGGGAATGCCGAAGCCTACCTCTGGCTGGGTCTCAGCCTGCGCAAGGAGAATCGCGACGCCGAGGCGCGCCAGGCATTCGCCAAATCGCTGGAGCTCAACCCCAACCGCGTCTGGGCCAGGCAGCAATTGGAAAAGACTCCGGCGAAATGAAACCGCTGGCGACCGCTGCTGCCTCGGTGGCGCTCGCGCTGCTCACCTTTTTTCAGTTTCCCGGCCACACCTGGCTGCAGCAGGATAGCCAGATCTACGTTCCCATCCTGGAACACCTGCGCGACCCCGCGGTGCTGCGCAACGACATCCTGGTGCAGCACCCGCACGTCGCCTTTACCCTCTACGACGAAACCGCTCTCGCCCTCCGCACAGTCAGCGGCGCCGGCTTCCGCGAAGTGCTCGCCGCCCAGCAGATCGCCACCCGCGCGCTCGGCATCTGGGGCCTCCTGCTGATGGGCGAAGCGCTCGGACTTGCCTTCGCTCCCGCGCTCCTGGTGGCTGCCATCTGCTCTCTCGGCGCGCTGATCCCCGGCCCCGCCGTCCTCACCTTCGAATACGAGCCCACGCCGCGCGCCTTCGCCGTCCCCCTGCTGTTCTGCGCCATCGGCCTGGCGGCGCATCGCCGTCACCTGGCCGCCGGAGCCGCGGCGGCCATGGCCTTCCTCTACCATCCGCCCACCGCGCTGCCTTTCTGGGGCGTCTACTTCGTATTGGCCCTGTGGCCGCATCGTGAACGCCGCGCGCGTCTCGCATGCCTGATCCCGCTGGCCGCCGCGGTGCCGCTGCTCGGGGCCGCCGCGCGCGCGCAATCCGCTTCCGGCGAGGCGCAGCGCGTCTTTGCCCGGCTCGATTCCGCGGAGGAATTCCTGCAGCGCATGCGCACCGCGTACGTCTGGATCTCCACCTGGCCCGCCGCCACCGTGGTGCATCATGTGCTGATTCTGGCCATTCTCATCGCGGCATTCGTGCGCATCCGCCAGGCGGTCAACGTGGAACTGCGCGTTCTGCTGCTCGGCCTTGCGGCGCTCGGCCTGCTCACCATGCCGCTCTCCTGGCTGCTGCTGGAGCAGTTCCATTGGGGCCTGGTCCCGCAGGTGCAGCCCATGCGCGCGCTTCTCTTTCTCACCCTCGGCATGCAGTTTCTCTCCGCCGCCGCCGGCGCCCAGGCCATTGCCGCGCGCCGTCCCGCCGAAGCCTTCGCCTGGTTCGCCTTCGCCTACCTGCTGCCGCTCGAACCGGTCCTCACCGGACCCTTCGTCTGGAGCCGCGTCGGGCTCGCCCTCGCGTTGGCCGCTTTCACCGCGCTCGCCGGAATTCGGTGGGCGCCCGTGGTTGCCATCGCCGCTTTCTTCGCGATTCCATGGCTGGGCGGTGTGGTGAACTACCCGCGGCTCCACACTCCCGACCTGGCGCAGCTTTCCGCCTGGGCGCGCGCCAATACGGGGCGGGACGCCGTATTTGTCTTCCCCGGCGTCAACCGCAGCCTCGCCCCCGGCATTTTTCGCAGTGAAGCTCTGCGCGCCGTCTACGTCGATTGGAAAGGCGGCGGCCAGGTGAACTACTTCAAGGATCTCGGCGAGCAGTGGTGGTTCCGCTGGCGGCAAACCCGCAACTTCCAGCTCGCCGACCTGCCGCAATACACAGCCTCCGGCATCACCTACGTAGTCCTGCAGGAGCCCCTCCCCCGCGCGCCGCAATTCCAAAACTCCACTTACGCCGTCTACCAGCTCAAGTAGTGGCATAAGTTGCAGAGTTTCACTTTCGTGCCGGCAAACCGCTCCCTCACCGTCGCGGTTCCGATCGGAGCCGCGACCGTGAGGGAGCGATTACCAGGACACACGAGACCGCGCGAAGTTCGCCCCGATTCCACTTGTAGCCCCTTTTCATGCGGACCGCGAATCGCTCATACTGAAGGTAAGCTCATTGGGAGAGCTGGCAAATGCCGAGATTCTCCAGGCGCGGATTCGCCGGATTTCTTCTGGCCCCGCTCTTTCGTCTCCACGGCCAATCCACGGCCTCGCCGCAGCCAAGTGCGGACGAGAGCGCGGCAGGGGTCTCATCGCGGACCCAGTCCCGTACGTATCGTGCCGACGCCGTAATTCTGTTCCTCGGGATTTCCATCTACCGGCGCGCCGGAGTCGGCGGGGGACAGGCCTCGCTGCAGGAGACAGGCGAAGGCGCGTCCCAGCGCCGCACGCTCTTCTTCGCGGGAGGCTCGGACCCCAAGCACGCCTACGGGTTGAGCCGGCTCGGTTGGATGCGCGAAGTCGTGCTTGGACCCGTTTCCTCCCCGTCCGAAGCCGCCTACTTCGGAGTGCTCACTTCGTCGCCCGAAGAGAGTCTGGCGCACGCCCGCAAGTCGGTCGCCGCCCCGCCATCCGGCCGCAGCATCTTCAGCGCGGCGAACGGCCGCAATACCGCCGGCCACAGCCGCAGCGCGGTTACCCATTTCGAGTTTGCCGCCGGCGCCATCTGGTCTGACCGCGGCCTGATCGACCAGGCGCAATCCACCTTTCACGGCAACGTCGATTGGCGCGAGACTTCGTGGCCGAAGTCGCCGAACCAGGCGCCGCCCACGTTTCTTTTTCAACTGGCGACGTTATTGAAGCAGCGGACCCGCCGCGCCGTGGGCCGGTATGTCTACAGCGAGCAGGAGTACCTGCTGGAACTCGAAACGCCGCAAACCGGTCGCGGCCGCGAGCGCCTCCTGCCGGTCCGCGGCAAGATCCGCAACCTCCGCACGGGTTACGAAACCCTCTTCCGCCTGTGGCTGGAGGACGGTTCGGATTCCATCGTGCCCGTCCGCATCGAGTTTCAGGCGCGCTCGTTTTTGCGGCTCACTTTCGAAGCCTTGCCGGCCTGACGGCTTACACTCCACTTATACCGGCATGCCCACGCGCCAGAGCAGGTACCCGATGGCCTGCTTCACATAGTTCCACCGCTCGTGCAGCGACCCCGGATTGAGTTCCCTGCGCGGCGACCCGTAGACCTTCAGCCCGCGGGATTGCAGCATCCTCTTCACCCGATAGATGTGGTAGCCGTCGCTCACCACAATCACCGAGTGCAGCCCCATCCGCCGCATAATCTCGGCCGCCATGGCGGTAGATTGCACCGTGCTTTCGCCCTCATTCTCCACGATGATGACTTCGCTCGGCACGCCGCGGCTGGTCAGGTAAGAGCGCCCCACGCCGCCCTCCGTGAACACCGGGTCTCCGCCCGGGCCGCCGGTGGTCAGGATGCGCGGAGCCAGCCTGCGATGGTACAACTCCAGCGCGTGGTCCAGGCGCGCGCGCAAAACCGGGGAAGGCCGCCCGCGATATTCCGCCGCGCCCAGCACCAGGATTACGTCCGCGGGTTGCGCTTCCTCGCGGGTGCTCTGCCGCTCAATGCGCACGGAGAGGAATGCGACGCTGACCAGCAGACCGATGACCGCCAGCGCGGTCGCGTTCCATAGGACCTTTTTCATGTGCGCTATTCTGATCGTTTCTAGACACATCATTGTAAACAGATGTTGACCCCGGAAACGATCACGAGTGCCGCCAACCCGCTGCTGAAGGAGGTACGCCGCGCGGTTGCGCGCGGTTCGCTCACCGCCGAGGGTTGGTGCGTCGCCGAGACTTTCCACCTGCTCGAAGAGGCGCTCGGCAGCGGGAGCGAGGTCAAAACCGTGCTCGCCGCCGAAAGCGCGCGCGCCGCCGTCGAGGCGCAAGGGCGGCGTCTGGCCGGCGTGAGAGTGGTCCTGCTGCCCGACGCGCTGTTCGCCGGAATCGCCGCCACCGAAACCAGCCAGGGCGTGATGGCGCTGGTCCAGCCGCGCGAATGGAAGCTCGCACAACTGTTCCACGGAGCGGCCCTGGTGGTGGTGTTGGATGGACTTCAGGATCCGGGGAACGCCGGCGCCATCGTGCGCGCCGCCGAGGCTTTCGGCGCCACCGGCATCCTGTTCCTCAAGGGCACGGTGAGCCCGCACAATCCCAAGACGCTGCGCGCCTCCGCGGGTTCGCTCTTTCGCGTTCCTTTCGTGCATGGCGTCGCCTCCGCAACCGCCATCGCCACGCTCCGGCAGAACGGGATCAAACTGTTTGTGGCCATGCCGGCCGCGGCACGTCTCCAGGAGCCCCTGCGGGGCTCCACGACATCCGCGGACTCGCTCTGGGCCACCGATCTCTCCGGCCGGTGCGGTCTGATCATCGGCAGCGAGGCCCATGGCGTCGGCACGGAGTGGCGTTCCGCCGCCGCCCCGGTCTCCATCCCCACCGTGGGCGTGGAATCCTTGAACGCCGCCATCGCCGCGAGCATTCTGCTCTACGAGGCGCGGCGCCAAAGGATGTTGCGCCCGTGAGCCTCTTCGACTCCACACCGCCCGACTCGCCCGGCAGCCAGCGGCCGCTCGCCGAACGCATGCGCCCGCATAGTTTGGAAGACTTCATCGGACAGGATCACATTCTGGGTGCCGGCAAACCGCTGCGGCGCCAGATCGAACGCGACGAGCTGACCTCGATCATCCTCTGGGGACCGCCCGGCGTGGGCAAAACCACGCTGGCCCATCTGATCGCCCACGTCACCCGCTGCGAGTTCATACCCTTCAGCGCCGTGCTCTCCGGCATCAAGGAAATCAAGGCCGTGATGGCGGATGCCGAGCGCCTGCGCCGCGTGGGCCGCCGCACCATTCTTTTCGTGGATGAAATCCACCGCTTCAACAAGGCCCAGCAGGACGCCTTCCTGCCCTACGTGGAACGTGGCGACATCATCCTGATCGGCGCCACCACGGAGAATCCGTCGTTCGAAATCATCGCGGCGCTGCTCTCCCGGTCGCGCGTGTACGCCCTGCGCGCGCTCACCGTGCCCGAGATCGTCACCCTGCTCCAGCGCGCGCTGCCGGTGGTGAACCTGCGCGCTACCGGCGAACTGCTGGAGCAGATCGGCATCTACTCCAATGGCGACGGGCGCCAGGCGTACAACACGCTGGAAGCCGCCGCCGCCGCGTCGCCCTCTGGCGAGCTCACGGAGGCAGCCGTGCAGGACGCCATGCAGCGCAAGGTGCTGCTCTACGACAAGAGCGGGGAAGAGCATTTCAACCTGGTTTCCGCGCTGCACAAATCCGTGCGCTCGAGCGACCCCGATGCCGCGCTCTACTGGCTGACCCGCATGCTCGAAGCCGGCGAGGATCGCCTGTACATCGCGCGCCGCCTGGTCCGCATGGCGATCGAAGATATCGGGCTGGCCGATCCGCGCGCGCTCGAACAGTGCATTGCCGTCAAGGAGGCGGTGCATTTCCTGGGCATTCCCGAAGGCGATCTGGCGCTGGCGCAGGCGGCAATCTATCTCTCGGTCGCGCCCAAGAGCGACGCCGCCTATCGCGCCCTGAGCGCCGTCCAGGAGGCCGTGGAGAAGACCATCGCGGAACCGGTCCCCATGCACCTGCGCAACGCGCCCACGAAATCCATGAAGGAGTGGGGCTACGGACAGGGCTACCAGCACGCGCACAAGTTCGAAAACGCCATCCCCGATATGCAATGCCTGCCGCCATCGCTGGCCGGCAGGCAATACTACTTCCCTACCGATCGCGGCATCGAAAAGAGAATTCGCGAGCGGTTGGAAGAAATACGGAAGCTGCGGGGGGCAGGCGAGTAGACAAAATGCCACTTCCTCGAAAATAGGTGTTCGCCCAAGGCGAGACAAACGCTCCCTAAGGAACGACGCAAGAATAAACTCACCGCGCCGGCGTGACGCGGCAGGCACGAGTGCCTGCGCCACGGGGTCAAGTAGCCAAATGTGAAGTTATTTTTGCGTGGTCCCTAAGGGTCGCGGCTCTGATCGGAGCCGCGCGCGTCAGCAAGCGGTACCCCAATCGTTGGCGAGAAGCGGGTCCAGGGGGTCCGCCCCACAATTACTTCTTATTCAATTTCAGATTAATGACGGCTTTTTTGCGGGAATCGAACGAACTGAGGGTTTTGGGGCCGCTCGAAGCGCCCTGGAAGTCGGCCTTGAGTTCGTAATCCACGTCGGGGCTCAGTTCGAAAAAGCGATACGTGCCGTCCTGCAAGGTGATGAAGGAACGGATCTGCAGCGTCTTCATGTTCTTGAGCTGCACGACCGCGCCTACCGCGGCGCTATCGTCCGGATTGGAGACTGAACCCTGCACGCTACGGGTCGCGCTCTCTTTCTGGGCAAAACCCGCCGGTGCGCAGACCAGAAGCAGGAGCACGAAGTGGGCGAACCCCACCAGTAGCCACCCCGTCGATGTTCGTGTCATGCGATCCTCCCGCTTCTTGGATGCGGGGAAGGAGGAATTGGTTCCCGGCGCGGGAGCGGGCTATTTCCAGTCCTCGTCGGCATCTTCCTCCTCTTCCTCGATGAAACCTTCTTCATCTTCCTCGTCTTCGTCTTCTTCTTCGGCCTTTTCCAGTTCCAGAGGGGCGGTCCCAATCACTTTGAGAGCGGCGCCACACTCATCACAACCGATGGTGTCGCCTTCGTCCACATCTTCTTCGTCGACGTCGATATTGCCTTGGCATGCCGGACACGTGACCATCTCAATTCCTCCCGAACACTTACTGTTATACGATAGACAGCCGCGATTGCAACTGCAAAGTTCGCGCGGGGTGGGGGCCTATTTGGCGGCCTGCTTCGCCAGTCGGCGCCGCGTGGTCGCCGGGACGATCCCCTTCAAGCGAAGATACATGAAAAGTTGGGAGCGATGGGTCAGTTCGTGCTCCTTGACAGTCTGCACCATTTCGAGGCGCGTCACCTGCTGCCCGTCCATGCGGGTAATGAGCTGGGCGAAGAACTCCGGCGATTGGGCGGCGAGCTGTTCGGTGCGTTGGGCCACCGATTCCCGCAGGGCGTTGGCCAGTTCCGTGGCGCCGGCGGCTCCTTCAGCGGGGGGCAGCGCGCGCATGTGGGTTTTCAGGCGCGCGCGGAAATCGCCGCTGTTGAAGTTTTCGTCACCGGACAGCAGCATCCCGATGAGGCCGTCGCTCGCGTCCAAAACGTGGCGCGCGATTTCGCGGAAGGTGGACACTTCGGGTGTCGGCCGGTAATCCAGTTCGCCGGCCGGGAAATCCTCCACGGCGGCGGCGGTGTCCTGGCGGATGGTTCGCCAGGAATCGAGAACTTGTTCCACTCGGATCATGACCACATTGTACCCAGCGGGCTCCGGGGCAAACCGAGGGGACCCGGGGACTGACAGGACTGCCAGCGAATTTCCGGCAAAGTCAGCCAGAAATTCATGGCAGTCTTGTCAGTCCCCTGCCCGCGCAACCGCGCGGCCCCCACTATAATAAAAAGTATCCATGCACCAAAAACGGAACGAGAGGGTTGTGGACTTAAATCCACAGGAAACTGCCGAGTGGGATGAGTCGTTGGACCAGGTGATCGATCAAGCCGGTCCGGATCGCGCCACTTTCTTGCTGGAGCACCTCAACGAGCGGGCGCGCGCCTCTGGCGCCGAAGTGCCCGTCCAGTTCAACACGCCTTACATCAACACCATCCGCCCGGAGGAAGAAGTTGCCTATCCCGGCGATCGCGCGATGGAGCGCCGCATCAAGAGCCTGATTCGCTGGAATGCGATGGCCATGGTGGTGCGGCAGAACAAGTACGATGCCGGCATCGGTGGCCATATCTCCACCTACGCCTCGCTGGCCACGCTGCTGGAAGTGGGCTTCAATCATTTCTTCCACGCCAGCTATGGCGATCAACCGGGCGACCTGATCTATTTCCAGGGCCACGCCTCTCCGGGCGTCTATGGGCGCGCCTTCCTGGAAGGCCGCCTAAGCGAAGAGCGCCTGAAGAATTTCCGTCACGAACTGCGCGAGACGCCCGGCCTCTCCTCCTACCCGCACCCGTGGCTGATGCCCGATTTCTGGAGCTTCCCCACCGTCTCCATGGGCCTGGGCCCGATCAACGCCATCTACCAGGCGCGTTTCATGCGCTACCTGGAAAACCGCGGCATCCTGCCGGAAACGCCGCGCCACATTTGGGCCTACCTGGGCGACGGCGAAATGGACGAGCCCGAATCGATGGGCTCGATCACGCTGGCCTCGCGCGAAAAGCTGGAT
This sequence comes from Candidatus Solibacter sp., assembly GCA_017883345.1. Classification (GTDB taxonomy): domain Bacteria; phylum Acidobacteriota; class Terriglobia; order Bryobacterales; family Bryobacteraceae; genus Solibacter. Next base: position 11,280 of record JADGNT010000041.1, read on the forward strand.
AACCTCACCTTCGTCATCAACTGCAATTTGCAGCGCCTGGACGGTCCGGTGCGCGGCAATGGCAAGGTGATTCAGGAACTGGAAGCCGCCTTCCGCGGCGCCGGCTGGAATGTGATCAAGGTGATCTGGGGCGGGAATTGGGATGCGCTGCTGGCGCGCGACACCACCGGACTGCTGCAAAAACGCATGGGCGAAGTGGTGGATGGCGAGTTCCAGACCTACGTGACCAAGGACGGGGCCTACATCCGGCAGCATTTCTTCGGCAAGTACCCCGAGCTGCTCGAACTGGTGGCGCACCTCAGCGACGAAGAAATCTTCAAGTTGCAGCGCGGCGGTCACGATCCCAAGAAGGTCTTCAACGCCTACCAGCAGGCGCTGGACACCAAGGGGCGGCCGACCCTGATTCTGGCGCACACCGTGAAGGGTTACGGGCTTGGTGAAGCCGGCGAGGGCCGCAACATTTCCCACCAGCAGAAAAAGCTCAACGAGGCGGAGATCGCGCACTTCCGCTCGCGCTTCGAAATTCCGATTCCCGACGAAGCGGCGCGCAACGCTTCGTTCTACCGGCCGCCTTCGGACAGCCCGGAGATGAGCTACCTGCACGAACGGCGGCGCTTGCTGGGCGGGTACATGCCCAGCCGAACGGTACCGGCCAGCAAGATCGTGGCGCCTTCGCTGGGGTACCTGAAGGAGTCCCTGGAAGGCTCGGCGGGCCGCGAAGTTTCCAGCACCATGGCCTTGGTGCGCGTGCTGACGCTGCTGTTGAAGCATCCCGAACTCGGCAAGCGGGTGGTGCCGATCATCCCCGATGAAGCGCGCACGTTCGGCATGGAGTCGCTGTTCCGCCAATTCGGTATCTATGCCAGCCAGGGCCAGCTTTATAAGCCGCACGATGCGGAGATTTTCCTGTACTACAAGGAATCCAAGGACGGCCAGATTCTGGAAGAGGGCATCACCGAGGCCGGATCGATGGCGTCGTTCACGGCGGCGGGTACAGCTTACGCCAATTACGGCGTGGAGACGATTCCGTTCTTCATCTACTATTCGATGTTCGGCTTCCAGCGCGTAGGCGATTTGATTTGGGCTTTCGGCGACGCGCGCGGCAAGGGGTTCCTGTGCGGCGGCACGGCCGGGCGCAGCACGCTGGCCGGCGAAGGTTTGCAGCACCAGGACGGCCACAGCATCCTGCACGCCAGCACGATTCCCAACTGCACCACCTACGATCCGGCCTACGCTTACGAGATCGCGATCATCGTGCAGGATGGCATCCGGCGCATGTACCAGAACCAGGAAGCCATCTTCTACTACCTCACGCTGTACAACGAAAACTATGCGATGCCGGCCATGCCGGAGGGGTTGGATACGGAGGGCGTGCTGCGGGGCCTGTACCGCTTCAAGGCCGCGGAGCAGGGCAATCCGCGGGTACACCTGTTCGGCAGCGGCCCGATTCTGAATGAAGCCCTGCGCGCGCAGCGGATTCTGGCGGAGAAGTACAACGTGGCCTCCGATGTCTGGAGCGCGACCAGCTACAACGAACTGCGCCGCGACGCGCTGGCGGTGGAGCGTTGGAACCGCCTGCATCCGGATCAACCGGCGCGGGCGCCGTATCTGCTGCAGGCGCTGAAGGGCTCCGACGGGCCGATCGTCGCGGCCAGCGACTACATGAAGGTAGTGGCCGACCAGATTGCGCCGTGGCTGCCGGGGCGCATGGAGACGCTGGGGACCGACGGCTTCGGCCGCAGCGACAACCGCGAGTACCTGCGGCGCCACTTCGAGATCAATGCGGAATCGATCGCCGCCGCCGCGCTTTCGCGCCTGGCGCGCGATGGCAAGTTCGACGCTAAGAAGGCGGTCGCCGCCTTCGCCGAACTGGGCGTGGATACCGAGAAGATCGACGCGGCGCGGGCATAGGTGGTGGGGCAGGCGGACCCAGAGGGTACCCCGCCTGCCAACTCAATAAAATGCAAATCGGGCAACGCGTCGCCGTCACGGGGATGATCGTCAGCGGCGCGCTGGCCGCGATCAAGATCGCCGCCGGCATGTCCGGGCACTCCACCGCGGTGGTGGCGGACGGGGTGGAATCGGCGGCGGACGTGATCGCTTCGGGTTTTGTGCTGTTCGGATTGACGCTGGCCGCCAAGCCCGCCGACGACAATCATCCTTACGGTTACGGCCGCGTGGAGACGTTGACCGGGCTGTTGATCGGCCTCGTG
>JADGNT010000569.1 GCA_017883345.1 Candidatus Solibacter sp.
AGGAGTACGACCCGAAGAAGTACCCCGCGCAGATCGCGTCGCACCATGGCCGAGGGGTGACCTGGTTCCTGGATGAAGCGGCGGCAAGGTTGATGGATTAAGGGGGGGCATCCGAGCGCAGTTCCGAGAGCCGCCTGAAAGGCGTCTGCAGCCACGATTGGCTGCCCACAGTTGGCAGGCGAAAGCGCCTGCCCCACCAACACGATGGATCTGAAACTTACTTCACTTTCATGAGGAGGAAGGTGAGATCGTCGTATTGGGCGGCGTCCTGGATCCAGTTTTTCAGCTCTTCTGTGATGCGCGCGGACATCTCTTCTACCGGAAGCGCACCCACCTGGCGCAGAAGGTACTTCAGCCGTTCTTCGCCGAACTCTTCGTCCGCGGGATCCAGGGCTTCGGTGACGCCGTCGGCGAAGACGATCGGCACGTCGCCGGTGTGCAGTGCGAGCATGCCTTCTTCATATCGCGTCTGCGGGAACATACCACCCAAAAACAGAACGGCCCCGCGAGCCGAAACTCGCGGGGCCGCCGACCAGATGGGAAACCTAAGAAGAATGCCCCCTCGAAAGGGGTCATGGCAGCCTGAAAGGCTACGCTACGGCCTGAGCGACGCCGGCCTGATCCTTCAGTGCGCCGGCCTTATCCGTGGCTTCCCACGTAAACGTATCTTCGGTCCGCCCGAAGTGGCCGAACGCGGCCGTCTTGCGGTAGATGGGACGCCGCAGGCGCAGCGCGTCGATGATGGCGCGCGGGGTCAACAGGAAGTTCGCCCGCACCAACTCCGTGAACTTGGCGTCCGGAATCAGCCCGGTGCCGAAGGTGTTCACCATCACGGACACCGGTTCCGCCACGCCGATGGCGTACGCCAACTGCACTTCGCAGCGCGAAGCCAGTTGCGATGCCACGATGTTCTTGGCGATGTAACGCGCCATGTAGCACGCCGAGCGGTCCACCTTGGTCGGATCCTTGCCGCTGAACGCGCCGCCGCCGTGCCGGCCCATCCCGCCGTAAGTATCGACGATGATCTTGCGGCCCGTCAACCCCGTATCGCCGTGCGGACCGCCCACCACAAACCGGCCCGTCGGATTGATGTGGTACCTGGTCCGCTCGTCCACCATTCCAGCCGGAACCACGGCGTCGATGATGTGCTTCTGCACTTCCTCGCGCAGGTCTTCGATGGAAATGTCCGGGCAGTGCTGCGTGGAAATTACCACCGCTTCGATGCGCTTCGGCTTATCGTCCACGTACTCCACCGAAACCTGGCTCTTGCCGTCGGGCCGCAGGAAGTCCAAAATGCCCTCCCGCCGGGCATCGCTCAGGCGCCGGCACAGCTTGTGCGCCATCATGATGGGCAGCGGCATCAGTTCGGGCGTCTCATCGCAGGCGTAGCCGAACATCATTCCCTGGTCGCCGGCCCCGCCGGTATCCACGCCCATCGAAATATCGGGCGATTGCGACTGGATCAGGTTGTGCACGCCGCAGGTATTGGCATCGAAGCCGTACGTGGCGTCGTTGTAGCCCACGTAGTCGATGGTGCCGCGCGCGATGCGCTGCACGTCCACGTAAGTCTTCGTGGTGATTTCTCCGGCGACGATGCAGGTCCCGGTGGTGACCAGAACTTCGCAGGCCACGCGGCCGACGGGATCGTCCGCCAGAACCGCGTCTAGAACGGCGTCCGAAATCTGGTCGGCGATTTTGTCCGGGTGCCCTTCGGTCACCGATTCCGACGTAAAAATATGTCTTTGATTGTCTGCCAAGGGATTGTCTCCAGTCTTTCTAATACCGATAATTCTCGGGCTTGTAGGGGCCTTCCACTGGCACGCCTAGATACTCGGCCTGCTTGGCCGTCAGCGTGGTCAGCTTGACACCGATCTTCTCCAGGTGCAGGCGCGCCACCTCTTCATCCAGCTTCTTGGGAAGAGTGTACACACCGACTTTGTACGTGTCCTTATTCTTCCACAGATCGAGCTGTGCCAGCGTCTGGTTGGCGAAACTGTTGCTCATCACGAAGCTCGGGTGGCCCGTGGCGCAGCCCAGGTTCACCAGCCGGCCCTCGGCCAGGACGAAGATGCTGTCGCCGTTGGGGAACGTGTACATGTCCACTTGCGGCTTGATGTTGGTGCGTTTGGCGCCGCTCCCGTTCAGCCGGTCCATCTGGATCTCGTTGTCGAAATGCCCGATGTTGCACACAATCGCCTGGTCCTTCATCTTCCGCATGTGTTCCAGGGTGATGATTTCGCAGTTGCCGGTGCAGGTCACGTAGATGTCGCCGCGCCCCAGCGTGTCTTCAATGGTGGTGACTTCGAAGCCCTCCATGGCCGCCTGCAAGGCGTTGATCGGGTCGATCTCGGTCACGATGACGCGCGCGCCCATGCCGCGCAGCGAGTGCGCCGAACCCTTGCCCACGTCGCCGTACCCGCAGATCACCGCCACCTTGCCCGCTACCATGACGTCGGTGGCGCGCTTGATGCCGTCGGCCAGCGATTCCCGGCAGCCGTAGAGGTTGTCGAACTTGCTCTTGGTCACCGAATCGTTGACGTTGATGGCCGGCACCAGCAGCTTGCCCTGTTCCTGCATCTTATAAAGACGGTGCACGCCGGTGGTGGTTTCTTCGCTGACCCCGCGCCACGCCTTCACCATTTTGTGCCAGCGCTGGGGATCTTCCGCGTAAACCTTTTTCAGCAGGTCCTTGATGACCTTCTCTTCGTGGCTCTCCGAGGGGCTGTTGACCCAATCGCTGCCCGCTTCGAGTTCATAGCCTTTGTGGATGAGAAGCGTCACGTCGCCGCCGTCGTCCACCACCAGTTCCGGACCATTCCCGCTCGCGTGGCTGAGCGCCCGATACGTGCACCACCAGTACTCTTCGAGGCTCTCGCCCTTCCAGGCGAATACCGGCACGCCCGCCGCGGCAATCGCCGCCGCCGCGTGATCCTGCGTGGAGAAAATGTTGCAGCTCGCCCAGCGCAGCGTGGCGCCCAGATCGGCCAGCGTCTCAATCAGGACGGCGGTCTGAATCGTCATATGCAGCGAACCGGTGATGCGCACGCCGGCCAGCGGTTTGGATGCGGCGTACTTCCGGCGGATCGACATCAGGCCGGGCATTTCGTACTCGGCGATGTTGATCTCCTTGCGGCCCCATTCGGCCAGCGAGAGATCTGCCACTTTGAATTCGGCGGCGGTTTGGTTGATCGTTGCGGTGCCCATCTTTTATATTTCTCCGATTACCCTCGTATCAATAAATCTTGATACATTGATACTACCCTTATTTTCACTATGGCGTCAATCCTGAAATCCTTGCGGCTGGCGGCCGATCCCAATCGCCTGCGCGTCCTGCTGCTTCTCGAACAGGAAGAACTGTCCGTGGCCGAACTCCAGGAGATCCTGTCCAAGGGCCAGAGCCAGATTTCCACCCACCTCTCGCAACTCAAGCAGGCCGGCCTGGTGGACGACCGGCGCATGGGGAAGAACGCCTTCTATCGCCTCACCGCGCCCACCGAATTGATGGAGCTCTTCCGCCAGGCGGCGGTCGAAATCCCCGAGGTGTCAGGTGACCAGGATGCCCTCCGCCTCGTCCTCAGAAAGCGCCGCGACCGCATGCGCCACTACTTCGACGAGCTGGCCGGCAAATTCGGCCGCCAGTACGTACCGGGCCGCTCCTGGAAAGGCATCGCCGAAGCGCTCCTCAAGCTCATGCCGCCGATGGTGATCGCCGATCTCGGCGCCGGCGAGGGGACCATCTCGCAATTGATGGCGCAGCGCGCCAAGAAAGTCGTCGCCATCGATAATTCGGAGAAGATGGTGGAATTCGGCGTCGAGCTGGCGCGCAAGCACGGCATCGCCAATCTCGAATACCGGCTGGGCGACCTGGAAGACGTACCCATCCGCGGCGGCACGGTGGATCTGGCGTTCCTCAGCCAGGCGCTGCACCACGCGGTCCACCCGGAGCGGGCGATCGCCGAGGCGTGGCGCATCCTCAAGCGCGGCGGGCGCATCGCGATCCTCGACTTGAGCCGGCACAACTTCGAAGAGGCACGGGAAATGTACGCCGATCTCTGGCTCGGCTTCACGGAGTTGGAGATCGAACGCCACCTGAAGGCCGCCGGTTTCAAAAACGTGGAGACGGCCGTGGTGTTCCGCGAG
>JADGNT010000570.1 GCA_017883345.1 Candidatus Solibacter sp.
CCTGCTGGCCCACTGGAACGACCTGCGCCTCTCGCTCACTCTCGCCTCCGCCGGCGTGGAGCGCATCATCGACGGCATTTTGATGGTCACCGCCTTCTTCATCACCGCAAGTTTCGTGCGCGGTATCCCGCGCGATCTCACCATCCTGGTGCAGGTGCTCGGCGTGCTGCTCCTGATCGGCGTCGGCCTCCTCTTCTGGATCGTGATGCACAAGCACCATGCCCACGCCGTGCTCAGCGAAAGCCGCTGGAGCGCCACCCTGCGCCACATCGTGGAAGGGTTGCATCTGATGGGCAACCCGCGCACCCTGGGACTCACCGCCGCCATCAGCCTGCTCTATCTCGCGCTGCAGATTCTCTCGGTCTTCGCGTTGATGCGCGCCTATGGCCTGGATCTCTCTTTCTGGGTCGCCGGCGGCGTGCTCACCCTGGTCCGCCTAAGCACGGTCGTGCCCAATGCCCCCGGCAATCTTGGCCTGATCAATCTCGCCTGCGTGATGGCGCTCGGCCTCTTCGAAGTCGAACAAAACGATGCCAAGACGTTCTCCATCATCCTGTTCGTCGCTCTCACCCTGCCGCTATTGGTCGGCGGCGCCGTGGCCACCGCGCTCACCGGTCTGAATATCGGTGAGCTCCGCGACCGTGCCCGCCAGCGAGCGGGGCAGGTTGTCGAGTAAACCGCTCCCTCACGGTCGCGGCTCCGATCAGAGCCGCGACCGTGAGAAGCTGTAAAAATAATACCTCAGCCAAAACATTTCTTTATTAAAATGTTTTCATGGCCGAACCCCAGCAGAACGCGAGGTTGTTTGAGGAACTGGATGAACCGGCGGCAGCCGCCGAGCCGAAACCGGCGAAGGTACCGTGCAACTTGAAGCTGCGCAGTCCCAATCGGGAGCAATTGAAAGCGGTCACCATCGACGTCGAGCACCTGGTCCCGCTGACCCATAAGGCGCGGGCGATCTGGTACCTGACAGGAAAGATGGACCTGTCGGCGTTTTTCCTGGGGCTGTCGTCGGTGGCTGGTGGGCGGGGGCGTCGACCGTGGGATCCGCGGTTGCTGCTGAGCGTGTGGCTGTATGCGTTGAGCGAGGGCATTACTTCGAGCCGGGAAATCGCAAGGTTGATGGAGTGGGAGCCCGGGCTGATGTGGTTAGGAGCGATCGAGCCGGTGAATCATACCAGCCTAAACGACTTCCGGAAGAGCAAGAAGGAGGCGCTGGATGAGGTGTTCACGCAACTTCTGGTGATGTTAGAAGGGGAGGGATTGGTGGACCTGGAGCGTATGATGCTGGACGGGACGAAGGTGGCGGCGCAGGCTGGGAGGGATACGTTTCGGCGAGAGAAGACATTGCAGAAGCGTCTGGAAGAGGCGCGGGAAGTGGTGCGGCAACTAGGGAGGCAGGGGGAGAGCGAGGCGCAGGGGCTACGGCAGGCGGCGCAGGAGCGAGCGGCGCGGGAACAGGAACGGAGACTGGAGCAGGCGGTGAAAGAGATGGAAAGCCTGCAAGGGGAGAAGAAGACGGCAGCCAAAAAGGCGGCGGTGCGGGTGAGCCTGAGCGACCCGGAGGCGCGCCTCATGAAACACGGGGATGGAGCGATTGGACCGGCGTATAACGTGCAGATCAGCACCGATGCCAAAGAGAAAGTGATCGTGGGGATGCAGGTGAACCAATGCAGTGGCGATGCGCCGGCGTTGGAAAAGGCGCTGGAAGATGTGCAGGAGAGAATGGGGAGAGCGCCGCAGCAAGTGGTGGTGGATGGGGGCTACACCAGTAAGGACAACATCATTCTGGCGGAGGCGCGGACGCTCGATTTGATTGGATCGCTGGGAGATCGCGGCCGGCGCGTGGCCAACGCCTATAAATCGTCGGGCATTGGGCCGGGATTCGAGTCGAGTGCGTTTGTGCAGATCGAAGGGACGAACAGTCTACAGTGCCCAGCGGGCAAGCAGGTACCTTATATTCGGCAGAGCCAGAAGAAGCAAACGCGGTATGCGCAGTACCAGGCGCAGGCAGCGGATTGCACGGCCTGCGTGATGAAGAGCCAATGTTGTCCCAAGAGTGAGGGCAAAGGGCGAACGGTATCGGTGGTGGTGAAGGAAGCGGAGGCGGTGACGGCATTTCGGCAGAAGATGGGGCAAGAGAAGGCCAAGGCGATATACAAGCTGCGTGGGGCAGTGGCGGAGTTTCCGAATGCTTGGCTCAAGGACAAGATCAACCTGTGGAAGTTTCGCTTGCGCGGGTTGGCGAAGGTGACGACCGAAGCGCTATGGGCGTGCTTCACCTATAACATGATGGTGTGGGAAAGGCTGGTGTGGCGGAAAACATTTACAGTAACGGTCTAATTCCGGTTGCACGGGGCGGCACTCGGAAAGAGGTGCGAAGTGACGCCCTGAAAAGGGGATAGCTCTCGATCAGAGCGGCCAGGTAAGGCGGACAGCAACCAGAAATGCCCAAAAGAGCGCGCAAATCTTGACGCCCCCCGAGCGGGCCGGGACAGACCCAAGCCCGCGGGGGCGGAAAAATTTACGGCTTCTGAGGGAGCGGTCTTCAAGATCCCTACCGGCTGCCGGCGCCTGGGTAGAAGTGCAGGTCGACGGTATAGCCGGGCAGGGTGACGCGGACAAAGTAGCGGACATCGATTCTCAGGCCCTCGGGCGAGCGAATGATGTGCACGTTGTCTGCCTTTACGGGGAGATCCAGTTCGTGGGCTTTATTTAACACGATCTGGCGGAGAGCTTCATCGGGCTGTTTCTGGCTGTCCACACGACGTGTAATCTCTTCCACGTAGGTCTGCAGCTTGAGGTTATCGGCGTAAATCGGGGCGAACAGGGCGCCGAAACCGAGCAGCGCGGCGAGCACCATCACGGCAGCGGCGATACGCCATCGGGGTACGGGGTTCACGAGCGGTCGGATTCCTTTTGACTCTCCCAGTCTCTCTCTATAGTTTCGGCCCAACGCGCCGCGGCGCGCAAGGGGGGGATTCCGGGTGCCCGGGTGTTCTAGTGCCGGAACAGGTTCCGCAGCATGAAGAATACATTGGCCGGACGTTCGGCGAGACGGCGCATGTAGTAGGGATACCAGGCCTTGCCGAAGGGGACGTACAGGCGCAGGCGGTAGCCCTCGGCGACCAGGCGGCGCTGCAGGTCGCGGCGGATGCCGTAGAGCATCTGGAATTCGAAGCCATCGCGGGGAATTTTGCCCTCGATGACGAACTGGCAGGTCTGGCGGATGACGGCTTCGTCGTGGGTGGCAAGGGCGGGATAAACGCCGTTTGTCAGGAGATAGCGGGTGAGTTCGAGGTAACTCTTGTCCACATCGCTCTTGCGTGGGAAGGCGACGGCGGCGGGTTCGAGGTAAGCGCCTTTGCACAAGCGGACGCGGATTTTCGCGGCGCACAGCTTTTCGATATCCGCCTGGCTGCGGTATAGGTAGCACTGAATGACGACGCCGACCGCGCCGAAGCGTGCGTGCAGGGTATGCACCAGATCGAGCGTGCGGTCGGTATAGCGGCTAGATTCCATATCGACGCGGACGAAGCTGCCGATGTCGGCGGCGCGGCGGACGAGTCGATCGACGTTGGCCAGGCACTGCTCCCAGGAAAGATCGAGGCCGAACTGAGTGAGTTTGAGCGAGACGTTGCCCTGGATGCCGTTGGCGTGGATGGCCTCGAGGGTGCACAGGTAGACGTCGCGGGCTTCGGCGGCTTCTGTGAGGGTGGAAACGCTTTCGCCCAGGTGGTCGAGAGTCACGGTGATGCCCTCGGCGTTGAGCTTACGGGCGACGGCCAGGGCTTGGTCGAGAGTTTCCCCAGCGACGAACCGGGTGGAGAGCCGCCGCGCGAGGGAAGAGGTTTCCATCCATCTACGTAACCATTGCAGACGGGACAGGAAGAGGAAGAAGCTACGCACCACGATAGGCTAACACCGCGCGTACCCTAGGTCGCGTCTGAGCGGTGGTGCTATGGCATTTGCTAGACTTCCGGATAGTGATTGTCGGTAAACCGATACATCTCGTGCCCGGCGAACTGCGCTGCCCGCGCTGTTTCGGGAAGGACATCGTGCTTTCGAGACCACGCGCCTGGCGCGATGCGGTGATGCGGGCGTTCGGGAGAACTCCGCGGCACTGCCGGTGCTGCG
>JADGNT010000571.1 GCA_017883345.1 Candidatus Solibacter sp.
AAGGCAACGTCGGCCCGCAGAAGGGCGGAGGGGTGCAGTACGGCGGCCTGCTCACGCTGACGATCCCGCTGTAGGGCCCGGGCATGCCCGGAGCTACCATAGACAACGCTCCGAGCTTACTGCCCCGCCGGCGCCCGCGGGCCCACCGTACTCATATCGATCTGCTGGAACCCCATCTTCAGCGCCGGCGAATCCGGCCGCAACCGGAAATCGAAATTGCCCGCGTTCACGAACAGCGGGTCGGCGATCACCGAGTCCGTGTCCTGCCCGCCCGCCTTCCACTCGTCAAACGACTTCCCAGCGAAGCGGATGCCCGTCCCGCGCGTATCGAAGTAAAGGTTGCCCCTCATCTTGAACTTGTCCCCGGTCCAGTTCGAGCCCAGCAACCGCCCCTGATCGAAGTACACGATATTCCGCTCGAAGATAAACGAAACGTGCGGCTCCACCCGCGTGCGCATCAATTGGTTCTCCCGGTTGAACGCCCACACGTTGTTCCGCACCACGTTCTCCCGCCCGTAGTGCTGGTGGAATCCCGCGCTCTTGCAGTGGTACACAATGTTGTTTTCGATCAGCATCTCGCTCGATCCTTCATCCGGATAGATGCCCCACCCGCCGTAGGTGAACGACGCGATGTCGTGGATCAGGTTGTTGCGAATCCGCGTCCCCGGTTGCTCGCCCAGCGTGTAGATGCCGCCCATGTCGCTCAGCATCTCCTTGCCGATATCGTGCAGGTGATTGTACTCGATGATGTTCCCCTTGGACTGGTTCGCCGCGTAGCCCCACGTCCAGCCCACCGAGATCGCCGTGTAAAAGAGGTCGTGAATGTGGTTGTGCACAATCTGGTTGCGCCCGCTCTGTAGCGCCCACACACCCACCGCCGGCGCGTACACCAGGCCGAGATCGTGGATGTGGTTATCGGCGATCGTGTTCTCGTAGTTCTGCAGGTTGTCGTCGGGCGATTGCCCGGCTTCACCGAGTTTGACGCCGCCGCCGCCCAGATCGAACAGTTCGCACGCCACTACCTGATTGCGCTTGCTCCCGCGCCCGAAAGAGATCGCGTAGCCGCCGGAATGCGCCACCGTGCACCGCTCCAGCTTGCACTCCACCGCGCCCGCTGCCGCAATCGCGGCCGGCGCCGGCACCGCGGCCTGCGTGTCGGCGTAACCCTTCGCGTCCATGCTCCAATCGGCGTGCGCAAACTGCAAGCCCCGGAAGGTCACGTGGCGCACCAACTCGCCGGCTTCCGGCTTGCCTTCGAGGCGCACCAGTTCGACCAGCGCTGGTGCGATCGCCTGTTCGCTCGCCATGTTTTCGCCGGCCACGGGCCAGTAGGTCACGGTGTGCGTCTTGCGGTCGAGATACCACTCGCCCGCCATGTCGAGTGCATCCGGCGCATTCTCGATGTAGTAGCGCGCGTCCGTTTCCTTGTTCGAGGGGCGCGGATCCAGCGTCAGCGTGGCCACCCGCGCCGCCTCGTCCACCTTCACGATCGGCATCCGTATATCGGCCCAGGCGAACATGGCGATCACTTCGACATCGCCGCCTTCCCACTCCTTTTTGATATCGCCGCCGCGATAGCGAAGTTCGAGCGGCTTGTCCTGCGGGCTCGGGCCATCGATCCGGTAGAAACCGAAGTTCGGCGTGCGCGCGCGCTGCGCCCGCCGGCCGCTGATGAACAATTGCCGGAACTCGGGACCGGTGGCATCGGCCGTCCAGCGCGCCCCTTGCCCCTTCTTCCAGCCCGAAATCACACGCCCTCCGCTGATCAGTGGGCGCGCGCCCGGCGCCGCCTCCCACGTGGTGTTCGAATCCTCCGGCGTGAGCACCAGAGTCTCCGCCAGGAAGTAGACGCCATCGCCGATGCGGATCGTCAGATTTCCGGTTCTTCCGGCGCGCCGTTGCGCGCGGGCGGCATCACGGGCTCCGACGAGCGTCTTCACGGGTCCGGCCGGCGAAACCACAATCGTCTGCGCGGCCAGCGTTGAGGCGAGAAGCAGCAGGCAAGCTCTCATGCCGATATGTTTAACACACCTGGTGGGGCAGGCGGGGTACCCTCTGGGTCCGCCTGCCGGCTCGAGTTCTTGCCGGAATTGGCGGGATCTTTCCTCTGCGATCTCCGCTCCCTCCGCGCGCCGCCCAGGAAAGGGGCGAATCCTGCTCCTTCCGTCCAGCTTGTCCGTGCTTTTCTCCGCGTCTTCCTCCGCGTCTCCGCGTCAAATCGACTCCTTCCCTGGTTCCGGCTTCCCCACCCTTAAGGAGCGCTCTTGCGAAATACCGGCGCCTCCGAGTGCTAGAATGTTCTAACCGACACCTGTCCACGCGATCCGGCTGCACCCGCCGAGTCACCATGCGGTGCCACTTGCCGGGGAGAGGAACTGGTAGACTTTTGAAAATTCTGCTGTACAACCCCGATAACGGCGTGACCCAAAACTTCATGCCGCACCTTTGGATGTTCCTGCTGCAATCGCTGACGCCGGCCGGCAATGAAGTATTGCTGATCGATGGCAACACGCACCCGATGACCGATCCCGAGCTGGTGCGGTACGCGCTCGATCAAAAAATCGGACTCGTGGGGATTGGCGCCATGACCCGCATGATCGCCAAAGCCTACCGCGTGGCCGACGCCTTGCGCGCCGCCGGCGTGCCCGTCGTCATGGGCGGACCGCACGTCACCGAATGCCCCGGCGAAGCCCTCGGCCGCGACGGCGGACCGCGTCACGCCGATGCCATTGCGCTCGGCGAAGCCGATGAAACCTGGCCGCGCATCGTCGCCGACGCCGCCCGCGGCGAACTCAAAGAGGTCTACACCCCCGTGGATGCCTTCGGGCAGGAGAAGAAACCCACGCTCCAGGACTATCCGGTGATTCCGTGGGACAAGCTCGATATCGACCAGTTCAACCGCATCCCCAGCTTCTTCCGCCGCGTCATGCAGCACTACGGCCATGCCTGGGAGACCTTTCACATCATCCCCATCGAGAGCGGACGCGGCTGTCCCTACGGTTGCGAATTCTGCACGGTCACGGGCTTCTTCGGCGATTCCATCCGCTTCCGCACCAACAAGAGCATCGTCGATGAAATGCTTCTGCTCAAGGAGCGCGCCCGCGTCTCCAAGGGCAAGATCGCCATCTTCTTCGTGGACGACAATTTCGCCATCAACGGGAAACGCACCAAATCGCTGCTGCGCGACATCATCGCCGCCGGCGCCCAGACCTCCTGGGTCGGACAGATCAGCGCCAACCTGCTGCGCGACGAGGAACTGCTGGACCTGATCGCCGAATCCGGCGGTAAGTGGATCTTCATCGGCATGGAGTCGCTCGACCCCGCCAATCTCGCCAGCGTCAATAAGAGCTTCAACAAACCGTCCGAATACGCGGCCGTGCTCCAGAAGTTGGCCATGCGTAACGTCTACTGCATCACGTCGTTCATCTTCGGCCTGGATAACGACACTACCGGAGTCGGCGAACGCACCCTGGCCGCCATGCGCGAATGGCCGCCGGTCCTCCCCGTCTTCGGACAGATCACCCCCTTCCCCGCCACGCCGCTCTATGATCGCCTGGCCAAGGAAGGCCGCCTCACGCGCCCCAAGCACTGGCTCGAATTCGCGCCGTTCCGCATGGCCCACACTCCGTTGAAGATCTCCGTTGAAGATGTGCAGAACGAAGTCAACTACGCGTGGACCAACTCCTACAGTCCGGCCGCCACACAAAGAGCCCTCGATTCCATCGCCGATGAACCGGTCCCCTACAAGATCAGCCATTTCGTGGCGCGCATCTTCTTCCGCGGGATTTACTTCCCGCCGAAGGGTGCGTGGCAGTGGTTGAAGCTGATCGCGCGGAATCGGGCTTCCGTCTATCGCCTCCTGCGGGAATCCATCACCCAGTGGCACGGCGCCAACGGCGCCGCCCGCCACAGCGATTTCCACGCCGGACCGCGCTACAAACCCGTGAACGCGCCGTCCGCCGCCAAAGCCGAACCAGCGGCATAACGCTCCGCCTTGTGCATCCGAGCGAAGTGGGACGGACGGTGCGCCTTTTGTCGTCTGTTGGGATGGGCCTTCGGCCCGCGAAAGCTCATGAAAAACTGCCATGGTGACTTCATCGCCACCCACGAGCGCCCCCGGGACTG
>JADGNT010000572.1 GCA_017883345.1 Candidatus Solibacter sp.
GCCGGCCATCTCGAAGCCGCCGTAGATGCGGCCAACCGGCGGGTACATCAGGCGGCCGAAGGTCCATTCGCCTGGTTCCTGAAAATCGCGGGGGATGGGAAAGTTGTCATATCCCTCCACGGTGGGATACTTGCGGAACGGGCGCTGAAATGCGAACACGGCGGAGACCACGGCCAGCGTCGCGACGGTGATGGCTCCGGCACGACGGAGTTGGATTGGAAGATGCACTGCGCTACCCACAGGATACTACGGAGATTGGTAAGGGCCGACAGGCCACGAAAGGCGATGGCCTGTCCCACTTGCAGCGTGGTAAGGTCTTGAGCATGACATCGTACGGTTCTATTTCCCGCCGGTCGTTCCTCGCAGCGGCCGCGGCGGCTCCTCTTGCCCTCGCCGCGCCCGCCGGCAAGAGCGTACCAATCGGCATCGAACTCTATTCGGTCCGCGACGAGATGACCAAAGACACCCTGGCCACGGTTCGTGCCATCGCCAAGATGGGATACGAGGTGGTGGAGTTCTATGGTCCCTACTACGCCTGGACCGCCGAGTTCGCCAAAGACGTCCGCAAACTGATGGACGATACCGGCATTGGCTGCAACTCGACGCACAATGACGCGAAAAACTTCCTTCCGGCAGGCATACAGAAGGCGATCGATTACAACAAAACGCTGGGCGCCAAATATGTCGTGATGGCGAGTTCCGGCAACGTGACGGGGCTCGACGGCTGGAAGGGCGTCGGCGACACGCTCACGCAAGCGATGGAGAAGTTGCGTCCGGCGGGATTGCGCGCCGGCTATCACAATCACCAGGCGGAGTTCAAACTGGTGGACGGCAAGCGGCCCATCGAGGTGATCGCGGCCAATACGCCGAAGGATGTCATGCTGCAACTCGACGTCGGCACGTGCGTGGAAGTGGGCCGTGACCCGGTGGCGTGGATCAACGCCAATCCGGGGCGCATCAATAGCTGCCACCTGAAGGACTGGGCTCCGGGCGGGGAGACGGATAAGGAGAAGGGCTACCGCGTTCTGTTCGGAGAAGGAGCAGCGCCTTGGCAGAGTGTCTTCGCGGCGGCGGAGAAGACCGGTGGGGTGGAATTCTACCTGATCGAGCAGGAAGGCAGCCGCTACCCGAGCCTGGAGACCGCCAAGCGCTGCTTGGCCGCCTACAAGAAAATGCGGGCGTAGCGGCTGAGCCTTGCCCGCCCCACGTGGGCCGATCCGCTTACTTCCCGATACAGAAGGTGCTGAAAATGCGATTCAGGATGTCGTCGGCCGTGGTGGCGCCGGTGATGGCGTCGAAGGGCCCGAGCGCTCCGTACAGATCCAGCAGCAGCATTTCGTGAGGCGTCGAAGACCGCACCGCCTCGCACGCTTTTTCCAGATACGCGGCGGATTCGCCCAGCAACTGTTCGTGGCGCAGGCTGGTGATGAAGCCCGTCTCCCGCTCGAACACGCCCTTCGGGGCCACAGCTTCCAGGATGGCGTCGCGCAGTTCGGCAATGCCTTCTCCCGTCAGGGCCGAGACGCCCAACAGCGCCGGCCACTTCCCCGCCCCGCGCGCCAGATCGCTCTTGTTGCCCACCACCAGCGCCCGCCCGCCGGCGCGCGCCATCAGACTCTCGTCTTCCGCCGTGAAAGGCTGCGCCAGATCGATCACCACCAGCGTGAGATCGGCGTCCGCCATCGCCTGGTAGCTGCGCTCGATGCCCAGCGATTCCACGCGCTCCGCGGTTTGCCGAATGCCCGCGGTATCGCACAACTTTACCGGGATGCCGCCGATGGAGGCGGTCTC
Source organism: Candidatus Solibacter sp. (assembly GCA_017883345.1). GTDB lineage: Bacteria > Acidobacteriota > Terriglobia > Bryobacterales > Bryobacteraceae > Solibacter. Next base: position 1,792 of record JADGNT010000572.1, read on the forward strand.
GCTCACCAGATCGCGCGTGGTTCCGGGGAGTTCCGTCACGATGGCGCGGTCCTGTTCCAGCAGGCGGTTGAACAGGCTGCTCTTGCCGACATTTGGTCGGCCCACAATCGCCAGCGTCAGCCCCTGCCGCACCAGGCCACCGTACTGGAAGCTGCCGGCGAGTTGCCGCGTGCCCTCTAGGATCGGCGCCAGGCGGCGTAGAATTTCTTCCGCTGGGGCCACGCTCACATCGTCCTCCGCGAAATCGATCCCCGCCTCCAGCAGGGCGATCAGTTCCACCAGCGGTTCCTTCAGCGGAGCCACGCGGCGCGACACCGAACCATCCACCTGTTGCGCCGCGATGCGCGCCTGGTAAAGCGTGGTGGCGTCGATCAGGTCGCGCACGGCCTCGGCTTGCGGAAGATCGATGCGCCCGTTCAGAAAGGCGCGGAGCGTGAACTCGCCGGGTTCGGCCAGGCGCGCGCCGCCCTCTAGCGCGCGCTCGACAGCGTGGCGCAGCACGATGGGCGAACCGTGGCAGGCGATCTCCACCACATCCTCCGCGGTATAGGATCGGGGCGAAGCGAAAAAGGTGACCACCACCTGGTCGATAGCATGGCCTTGCGCGTCGAGAAGGTGCGCCAGGTGCGCCTGCCAGGGACGCCATTCGGCGGGAACCAGGAACCGTGCGGCGATGCCGCGCGCCTGCGGCCCGCTCATGCGCACGATGCCCAGGCCGGCGCGCCCGGGCGGAGTGGCAATGGCGACGATGGTATCGGCGAGTTGCAAGGGTTAAGGACCCTTAGAACATGAGCGAAAACAAATGGCCGCCGATGAACGCCGATAAACGCCGATAAAAACAAGATGCTTATCCGCGTTCATCTGCGTTCATCGGCGGCCATAAATTACCGGCGCGGTCCGCGCGGTCCGCCGCGGTCGCCGCGTCCACCCCGGTCACCGCGTCCACCGCGGTCGCGGCGGTCGCCGCGCGGCGGGCCGCCAGCCCCGCGGTCGTCCGGACGCGGCCCGTCGTAGACGGAGCGGCGCGGCGGTTCGAGACTGCGCGGCGGCTCGGGAAGGCTGGCCATGCCGGCGGGGTAGACCACCACGTGGCGGCCCGGACCGGCGCCGCAGCTTTCGCTGCGCACCGCGGCTTCATTGCGCAGCGAGAGGTGGATCACCCGGCGCTCGCGGCTGTTCATCGAGTTGAAGCGGAAATGCTCGCCCGTGCGCTTCACCCGGTCGGCGGCGGCCACCGCGCTGAGCCGCAACTCTTCGATGCGCAGCAGGCGGTAATCGTTGGCGTCGAAGGAAATGCGCGAATGGTCTTCGCTCGGCATGCGCAGCATTTCCATGGTCACGTGTTCCAGCGCGAGCAGCAGTTCCGCACGATTGTGGAGCAGCAGGTCCACGTCGGGACCGCTGAATTTCACCATCACGTCCGGGGTCTCGAAATCGTCGTTCGCCGGCGCGGCATCCTGAATCTCATAGGTCAGCTTGATGCCGCCGTTTTGCAGCGTGGCGTCCAGAAACCCGTCGATGCGGAGGCCGATTGCGGCCACGGAGTACTTTCGCTCAGTCAAAGGTTTATTTCCTGCCGTTCTTTTTTAGAGGTCCAATGGACTCGGCGGCAACCGTCGCCATCGAGGTCCTATTGAAGAACCACTGCTGCCCCATGCTCACCAGATTGCTGGTCAAGTAGTATAGTACCAAGCCGCTGGGAAAATTATAGAACATGAAGCCGAACACCAGCGGCATGAACATCATCATCTTTTGCTGCGTCGGGTCGCCCGCCGCCTGCGGCGTCATCTTCTGCATGATGAACTGGCTGGCGATCATCACCAGGGGCAGGATCTTGATTTCCCAGTGTTCGGGCTGGGAAAGGTCCGTCACCCAGAGCCAGGGTGCGCCGCGCATTTCCACAGACACCGTGAAAACCTTGTAGAAAGCGAAGAAGAACGGCATTTGCAGCAGCATCGGCAGGCAGCCGCCCATCGGGTTGACGCCGTGCTTCTTATAGAGCGCCATGACCTCTTCGTTCTGCTCGCCCTTCTTGGGGTCGCGCAGGCCGATGTTCTTGAATTTGGCGTTGATGGCGTCGATCTGCGGCTTCAGCGCCTGCATCTTCTTCATCGACTTCATGTTGCTCAGCTTCAGCGGGAACAGGATGAAGTTGATGGCCACCGTGACCAGGACAATCGCCCAGCCGAAGTTACGCACCAGGTGATCGTTGACGTAGTTGACGATCAGGAAGAGCGGTTTGGCCAGAAAGGCCATCCAGCCGAAATCCACCACCGATTCGAGCTTGGGGTTGATTTTCTTCAACAGGTCGATATCTTTGGGGCCGACGAATAC
>JADGNT010000573.1 GCA_017883345.1 Candidatus Solibacter sp.
CGGCGGGCCGCGATCCGCGCAGCCGCAAGGAAGCCGTCACCGTCAGCGGCGGCTACCAACTGCAAGGCTCCATCGATCTGGTGGAGCGCCACGCGAGCGGCGCGGTGCGCGTGGTGGATCACAAAACCGGCCGCATTCCGGAGCCGCGCCCGGAGACGGTGGGCTCTGGCGAAGTGCTCCAGCCCACGCTCTACGCGCTGGCCGCCGAAGAGATGCTGGGCGAGCCCGTGGCGGTGGGACGCCTCTACTACTCCACCATCGCGCAGAATTACACCGCGATCGATGTCCCGCTGCACGATGGGACGCGCCGCCGCGCGCAGCACGTGCTCGAAGCGATCAATCAAGCCATCGTCAACGGCACACTCCCCGCCGCCCCGCGCGAGGACGGTTGTAGGAACTGCGAGTACCTCCCCGTCTGCGGCCCCTACGAAGAGGAGCGCGTCAAGGAAAAGTCGCAGGCCGAGTTGAAAAGCTTGAAGGAACTCAGAGGTTGGCGATGAGCGAAGCACCCAGTTGGCAGGCGGAAGCGCCTGCCCCACCAAGTTGTGCACCAGGGTGGGACAGACGCTTTCGTCTGTCAACCCGGAACGAGGCCTTCGCATGACTCCCGTCCCCATCTCCGATCTTGATCGCAGTTGGGTGGTGGAAGCCTCCGCCGGCACGGGCAAGACCACGGCGCTGGTGGACCGCATGGTCGAAGTCATCGCCGCAGGCACGCCGGTGGAAACCATCGTGGCGGTCACCTTCACACACGCTGCCGCCGGCAACATGAAACTGCGCGTCCGCCACGAGTTGGAACGCCGCCGTGCCCGCGAACTCGACCCCGGCGTCCGCCACCGTCTCGCCGAGGCGGCACGCAGCCTGGACCGCGCCTTCATCGGCACCATCCACGCCTTCTGCGCGCAACTGCTGCGCCGCCGCCCGGTGGAGGCGCGCGTCGATCCGGTCTTCCAGGAATTGGCGCAACCCGACGCCCTGCGCGTCTTCGCCGGCGTCTTCCGCCGTTGGACGGAGCGCCGGCTGTCCGCGCCCAGTCCCGCCCTGTCCCGGGCCCTCGCGCGACTCGCCTGGCGCGCCGAACGCGATAGCGGCGAGCCGCTCGACGAATTGCGCAAAGCCGCCTGGAACCTGGCCGAATGGCGCGATTTCGACGCGCCCTGGGCCCAGCGTCCCTTCGCCCGCGACGCCCATATGGCGGCCCTCATCGATACCGCCGAGGCCACCCTGCGCATTCCCGCGCGCACCGGAAGATCGCCGGAGGACTTCCGCCCGCTGCGCGAATTCGTCCTCCGTGTGCAGCGTGCGCGCGAAACCGGACGGGTGGACGCCGACCGCATTGAGAGCGAGTTGCTCCGCCTTCCCACCGAGATGCGTTGGGTCAGAGGCCGCGATGCCCTCTGCGCCGCCTGGGAAGAGTTGAAGCTCGCCATCGAGGCCTTCCGCCAACCGGCCGACGCCGATCTCGCCGCCCACCTGCGCGACGAACTCTGGGAAGTGGTGGGCCTGTATCAGCAGGAAAAAAACCGCGCCGGCCAGCTCGATTTCCTGGACCTCCTGCTCCGCGCCCGCGACCTGCTGCGCCACGATGGCGCGCGCGCCGACCTGCAAAGCGTCTACCAGCGCATCTTCGTCGACGAGTTCCAGGACACGGACCCGCTCCAGGCCGAAATCCTGCTCCTGCTCGCCGCCGCCGATCCCGCCGAGCGCGACTGGCGCAAGGCGCGGCCCGCGCCCGGCAAGCTCTATGTGGTGGGCGACCCCAAACAATCCATCTACCGTTTTCGCCGCGCCGACGCCCGGCTTTTCCAGCGCATCTGCCAGGGCCTGCGCGGCGATGGCGTGGGCACGCGCGAGTTGACCCGCAGCACGCGGTCCACCACGGCCATCCAGAGCTTCGTCAACGCCGCGTTCGAAAACAGCATCGCGAACTACCTGCCGCTGGAGGGTGGCGTCGAGGGCCCAGCCGATCAGCCCGCCATCGTCGCGCTGCCCATGCCATACCCCTACGGCACGCGCAATCTCTCCAACGCCCAGATCGACAAGTGCTCGCCCAACGCGGTGGCGGCCTTCATTCAATGGCTCTGCCAGGAGAGCGGCTGGCAGGTGCGCGACCGCGGGACTGGGATCTGGGTGGGCGTCCGCCCGGAGCACGTCTGCATTCTCTTTCGCCGCTTCACTAATTACGGCATCGACCTGACGCAGGAATATGTGCGCTGCCTGGAAGCGCGCGGCATCGCGCACCTGCTGGTGGGGTCGAAATCTTTCCACCGCCGCGAAGAAGTGGGCACGCTGCGCACCGCCCTGCGCGCCATCGAGTGGCCGGACGACGAGCTCAGCGTCTTCGCCGTGCTGCACGGCAGCCTCTTCGCGGTGCTCGACGACACGCTGCTCCGGTTCAAAAATGCGCACGGCCGTTTCCACCCGATGATGGAGCTGCCCGAAGAGGTCGATTCCGAATTCGCTCCCATTCGGGAGGGCCTTCTGCTGCTGCGCGAATTGAATCGACTGCGCAACTACCGCCCCATCGCGGACACCATCCACGGGTTGCTGGAAGCTACCCGCGCGCACGCCGGCTTCGCCTTCCGCAAAGGCGGCGAGAGGGTCCTGGCCAATGTCTACCGCCTCACCGATCTGGCGCGGAGCTTCGAAGTCAGCGGCGCCGCCACCTCATTCCGCGCCTTCGTGGAATACCTGGAAAGCGAGTACAACGGCTCTGACACCAGCGAAGCGCCGGTGCTGGAGCAGGAGGGCGGCGGCGTGCAGTTGATGACCGTCCACAAGGCCAAGGGCTTGGAATTCCCCGTGGTCATCCTCGCCGACCTCACGGCGAAGCTCACCGGACCGCAGGGCGCGGATCGCACCAGCGATCCCGAAAGCCGCCTGTGCGCGCAGCGCCTTCTGTGGTGCGCGCCGTGGGAACTGCTGGACGCCGCCGGGACCGAAGCCAAGGCCGACGAAGAGGAAGCGTTGCGCGTGGCTTATGTCGCAGCCACTCGGGCGCGCGATCTGCTGGTGGTGGCGGCCATCGGCGAGGAAGAGCGCGCCGGCGGCCCTGGCAGGTGGCTGAGCCCGCTGCACGACGCGCTCTATCCGCCGAAGGACGAATGGCGCGTCGCCGCGGCGGCGCCCGGCTGTCCCCGGTTCGGCGGGACCACCGTGTTGAACCGCCCGCCCGACCAGCCCGAGGAAGTCTCGGTGCGGCCGGGCCTGCACTCTCCCAAGGCGGGCGCTCACCAGGTGGTGTGGTTCGACCCGGCCGTGCTCGGCCTTCGCGCGGCGCGGACGGACGGCGTGGAGAACGAGGACGTCCTCAAGGGCACGCCGGAGCAGGCGGCCGAAGGGCTGCGCCTCTATGAGCAATGGCGCGAGCGCCGCACTGCCCGCATCGCGCGCGGCAGCGTGCCGAGTTTCCGCACCAGCACGGCCGAATCGCTGGGACGCGCAGCGGGCGCGGCCGTAGCGGTAGAGACCATCACGCTTCCGGTGGCACCGGGCCGTCCGGGCGGCAGAAAGTTCGGGCGCCTGGTGCACGATATTTTGCAGCACGCCGGCCTCGGGGAGGAAGTGGAATCGCTCGCCGTCATCTGGGGCCGCCGCCACGGCGCCAGTGAATTCGAGCGCAGCGCCGCGGTGGAAGTGGCGCGGGCGGCGCTAGCGCACGACGCGCTGGCAGTCCCGGCCGGAGCCCGGCGCTATCGCGAACTCCCCGTGATGGTGCGCCTCGAAGACGGCACCGTAGTGGACGGGCGCATCGATTTCGCCTGGTCGGACGGCGAATCGTGGACGGTCATCGACTACAAGACGGACCGCCGCGAGAAGCGCAACGTGGCGCAGGTGCAGGTCTACGCCCTGGCATTACAGCGCGCCACCGGACTCCCCGTGCGCGGCATCGTGCTGGAAGTGTAGGACAGACCATCGCCTTTGGTGGTCTGTCGCTAAACCACGACGATAGGGTCGAAAAATCACCCTAATACTCACTGTGCTACAAAACGGCGTGTGCCATTGATGTGGGGCAGGTTGCCAACCCAATGCCACTCGTTTTTCCGGTGCTGGGCGCCTGCATAAATCGTGGGGCGGTCCCCCTGGACCGCGGCCGACGCCCCCGTCGGCCTGCTCGCAC
>JADGNT010000574.1 GCA_017883345.1 Candidatus Solibacter sp.
CGGCAAGCAAAGTTCGGCCGGCCGGGGGGCGTTTGTGAGTGCCCCCGCCATGGCCCGGGTGCCGGCGGATGGCGACTGCATCGCCGTGTCCAGGTCGATGTGTCACGTGCTCGAACTCGTACGGCGCCTCGCTGCCAGCGAAGTCCGCACGGTCCTGCTGCAAGGCGAAACCGGTGTAGGCAAGGATGTCATCGCCAACGTTCTGCACCAGAGCAGCCCTCGACGCGGTATGCGCTTTGTTGCCGTGAACTGCGCGGCGATTCCGGAAACGCTCTGCGAGAGCGAGTTGTTCGGCTACGAGCGCGGCGCTTTCACCGATGCCCGGACTTCCAAGTCCGGATTGCTCGAAGTGGCTGACCGCGGCACAGTGTTTCTGGACGAGATCGGCCAGATCCCCCACTGGCTGCAAGGCAAGTTGCTGCGCGTTCTGGAGGGCGGCAGCTTTCGCCGCGTAGGCGGCCTGTCGGATCTTCACATGAATCTGCATTTTGTCGCGGCTACCAACCTGGATCTGGCGGCAGCCGTGGAGCGCGGTGCGTTTCGCATGGACCTGTTCTACCGCCTCAACGTCTTCCAAATCGCCATTCCACCCCTGCGCGAGCGCCGCGAGGACATTCTGCCGCTCGCCCAACACTTTATCGGCGTCTACAACCGCAACTTCAAACGCGAAATCCAGGGGCTCTCCAAGGAGGCCGCCGCCGCCCTGCTGCGCCACTCCTGGCCCGGCAACGTTCGCCAGTTGCGCAACGCCGTGGAGCGCGCCATGGTGATGGAGGACTCCCCGCTGATCTCTCTCGCCAGCCTCCCCCACGAGTTCGGCGACCTCTACCCGCCGCCCAGTCGCAACGGGCCGGACGAGGATCTTTCGCTCAGCAGAAGCGAGCAACGGCTCACCATGCGCGCCCTGGAAAGAGCGCGCGGCAACCAGACGCTCGCCGCCGGCTTGCTGGGCATCACCCGCGATGGCTTGCGCTACAAGGTCAGGAAATACGGACTGGTATTCTCGCGCGGGCGGGCAGCCCGCCAGTGATTGCCTTCGGCATGGCAAAGCGGGAAGATCGTTTCGAGGACTTCCCAGCATGATCCCAACGTTACCCTCCCCTGCCGGCGCGCGCATGGAACAGAATCCTTTATCCAACGCCGAATTGCAGGTCATGGACGCCTGGTGGCGTGCCGCCAATTATCTCTCCGTCGGCCAGATTTACCTGCTCGACAATCCTCTGCTGAGAGAGCCGCTGAAAATCGAGCACATCAAACCCAGACTGCTCGGCCATTGGGGCACCACTCCCGGTCTCAACTTGATCTACGTGCATCTCAATCGCCTCATCAAAAAGTACGATCTCAATGTGATTTACCTTGCCGGTCCCGGGCATGGCGGCCCCGGCCTGGTCGCCAATACCTGGCTGGAGGGCACTTACAGCGAGTTTTATCCCAACGTCTCGCGCGATCTGGAAGGCATGCAGCGCCTCTTCACCCAGTTCTCCTTCCCCGGCGGCATCCCGAGTCACGTCGCGCCCGAAACTCCCGGGTCGATTCACGAAGGCGGAGAACTCGGCTACTCGCTGGCCCACGCCTTTGGCGCCGTCTTCGACAATCCGGACCTGCTCGCCTGCTGCGTGATCGGCGATGGCGAAGCCGAAACCGGAGCGCTCGCCACCAGTTGGCATTCCAACAAGTTCCTCAATCCAGCCCGCGACGGCGCCGTGCTGCCGATTCTGCACTTGAATGGATACAAGATCGCCGGGCCCACCGTGCTCGCGCGCATTCCCCCCGAAGAACTCGCCAGCCTCATGACGGGCTACGGCTACCAGCCCTATTTTGTCGAGGGCGACGACCCCGCCCTGGTTCACCAGATGCTTGCCGGCGCCATGGACCGCGTGATCGCGGACATCCAGGCCATACAGGCGGAAGCCCGCACTCACGGGTTCTCCGAGCGCCCCATATGGCCCATGATCGTGCTCCGAACTCCCAAAGGCTGGACCGGCCCCAAAGTGGTGGACGGGCTGAAGATCGAAGGCACCTTCCGCGCCCATCAGGTGCCGCTCGCCGAGTTGGCCACCAAGCCGGAACACATCGGCCTGCTCGAAAACTGGATGAAGAGCTATCGGCCCGAGGAACTGTTCGACGCAAACGGGCAACTCGTTCCGCTGCTCGCCGATCTCGCTCCCCAGGGGACCCGCCGCATGGGGGCCAATCCCCATGCCAACGGCGGTTTGTTGCTCAAAGACCTTCGCCTGCCCGACTTCTGCGACTACGCCGTCGCCGTGCCTCACCCCGGCTCCGTCCAGGCCGAGGCCACCCGCGTAATGGGCGAGTTCCTGCGCGACGTCATGAAGCTCAATGCCGATGCTAAAAACTTTCGCGTCTTCGGTCCGGATGAAACCAATTCCAACCGGCTGGGGGCGCTTTTCGAGGTGACCGATCGCGAGTCCACCGCGCAAGTATTGGCCGACGACGATCATGTATCCGCCGCCGGGCGCGTCATGGAAATGTTGAGCGAGCACATGTGCCAGGGTTGGCTCGAAGGCTACCTGCTCACCGGCCGTCACGGCGTCTTCTCCTGCTACGAAGCCTTCATCCACATCGTCGATTCCATGTTCAATCAGCACGCGAAATGGCTCAAAACCACCGACGAGATTCCCTGGCGCCAGCCCATCGCTTCGCTCAACTATCTGCTCACCTCGCACGTTTGGCGGCAGGACCACAACGGCAACAGCCATCAGGACCCGGGCTTCCTGGACATCGTGGTCAACAAGAAGGCCGACGTCGTTCGCGTGTATCTTCCACCCGATGCCAACACCCTGCTTTCGGTCGCCGATCACTGCCTGCGCAGCCGCCAATACGTCAACGTGATTGTCGCCGGAAAGCAGCCGGAGCCCCAGTGGCTGGACATGGACGCCGCCATCAAGCACTGCACCGCCGGAATTGGCATCTGGCAGTGGGCCAGCAACGACGAGGGCGGCGAACCGGATGTCGTGATGGCCTGCGCGGGCGATGTTCCCACCCTGGAGGCCCTGGCCGCCGTCGATCTGCTCCGCACCCACCTTCCCGACCTCAAGATTCGCTTCGTCAACGTGATCGACCTCATGGTGCTGCAACCCGAGACCGAACACCCTCATGGGCTTTCCGACCGCGAGTTCGATTCCATCTTCACCACCGAAAGCCCCATCATCTTTGCCTTCCATGGGTATCCCTGGCTGGTGCACCGCCTCACCTACCGCCGAAACAATCACAAGAGTCTGCATGTCCGGGGTTACAAGGAAGAGGGCACCACCACTACGCCCTTCGATATGGCGGTGCTCAACTCTCTGGACCGCTTCCATCTGGCCGGGGATGTGGTGGACCGGGTCGAACGCCTGCGCAATACCGGCGCGCATTTCAAGCAGTTCCTGCGCGACAAGCTGATTGAACACCGGCATTATGTCAACCACCACGGCGAAGACATGCCGGAGATCCGCGATTGGAAGTGGCCTAACGTGAAGGCCCCCAAGCCGCGCTGGTGAAAGGCTGGTGAAATTATGAAACCGTCGGAAGAAGCAAAGCATCCAGTGGCCGATTCGTACGTCTACGTGCGCGACCTCCGCCAACAGGCCAAAGTCCCCGAGAATGGCATCCTCAGCCAGACCTTGCACAGCGATGAGCGCAGCAAGGTGATTCTATTTGGTTTCGCCGCCGGTCAGGAGCTTTCCGCTCACACGGCTCCCTACCCGGCCACCCTCATGTTTCTCAAGGGCGACGCCTTGCTGAAACTGGGCGCCGCCGAACAGGAGGCAACCGTTGGCACCTTCGTCTACATGCCGCCCTACCTCGAGCATGGCATCAAGGCCCGCAACGACGTAGTCCTGCTGCTCACCATGATCAAAACCCCTCCTGGGGTGGCATAAGGCTCCGTACTGTGCCGGAACCGCGCGTGCCTTCTGGACGTTCTCCTTGGTTCGCGCCCTTCCCTCCGGGGTACCCTCTGGGTCCTCCGCTGCCGCGGGTGATTGGCCCGTTGCTTGGTTCGACGGCTTCATCGGTACTACAGCGCGATCCGACTCCTCACTGCCGTGCATGCCGGACGTGCGGCTTTCGCCTTCTCCGGCCGGACTGCCGCTTGCGCGCGCAG
>JADGNT010000575.1 GCA_017883345.1 Candidatus Solibacter sp.
CTTCACCGCGATGGACCGCCCGTCGAAGAGGACGCCCCGGTGCACCTGCCCGATCGAGGCGGCGGCGATGGCCGCAGGCTCGAGCTGCTTGATCGTCTTGCGCCATTCGGGGAGTTCCGCGTCGAGCTGGCGCAACACGGCGTCGAACGGTATCGGCGGTGCCTGTTGCTGCAGCGCGCGCAGGACGCCGGTCACCTCGGGCGGGAGCAGCGCGTCCTGAAGGCTCAGCATCTGGCCGACCTTCATCGCCGCCCCCTTCATCTCGCCGAGGTCGTGAACAATGCGCTCGGCGTTGAGGACGAGGTTTGCGACCTGGTGCAACTGACGCGACGGTCCGGAGCGGACGAGGGAGAACAGCTGCTCGACGGCCACCGACGCACCGACGCGCCCGACGAGGCTGCCGAGCCGCAGCAGCCGCTCGAGCGGCGACCGCGCCGGGCCGTCTTTCACCGGTCGCCCTGCGTCATTCGCTGCGCCCCTCACCGCCGATCGCCAGAAACAATGCCAGGACTCCGAAGTGCAATCCAGCATCATAGCTGTCATCACGAGCAACGGTGTGACCCGCGCGAGTTGCAGTTCAGGGAGCTCCTATCGGTACTTACCCTAATAGATTCCCGTTAAGCGCGGGAGGACTATTGCAGCAGCTAAGCGAAACGCTCCCCGTGTGTTATGGCATCCAATTTCTTGGGGGGCGAGCGGCGTTAGTCACAAAAGGACCTAAGCAATGTCAACGAACGGAGTTGTAGCTGGAGATGGATCATCATTTCTTGACTGGATAAAGAAGTTTGTGGTCAACCGTTTGCTTTATTCGGTGCTTCTCACAGTGTTGTGTTTTGGCATATTTCCGTTTTGCACTTTGTTCCCTTTCACGATGTGGATTGGAAGGACCTGGGATTCCATGTCGTCAAATAAGACGCATGCGAAGAAAATTGAGGAAGTCTGGGACGTAATCGGCAAGCCCTACGACTATTTGGTCAAGCTCGTCGGGTAGCGGTCATAGCGGTAGGCGTCCTGGGGGGTCGGCATAGAGTCCGCGCTATCGCTGATTGCGACGGGCCGATTTTCCCGCTCCGACCCACGGCAGAAGGCCGGGTCTCCCGAGGTCCCAACGGGTCAGGGCACCGCGATGGCGCCGGAACGAATCAGCGCGTCGATGCGCTCGCTGCTGTAGCCGAGCGTGTCTGCCAGCACTGCACGCGTGTGCTCTCCCGCGCGATAGGGCGCCGGGCCGCGCGCCGGCACCGGCGCGCCGTCGATGTGAAAAGGAGCGGAGGTTACGCGAACCTCGCCGCGCCCCGGGTGCGGGATCATCGAGAAAGCCTGGCGCTCGGCCATGTGCGGGTGCGCGATGACCTCCTCCATCGACCGCACGGGCGCGCAAGGGACGCGCGCAGCGGACAGCGCCTCCATCGCCGCCTCCACCGATTCGAAGTGATCGAGCCAATCGCAGATCAATCGGCGCAGTTCGGGCCAGTGTTCGCGCCTGCCCGGCGCCGTTGCAAACCGTTCGGCGCCGATGGGGCTGTCCCCGCCTATCTTGGCGAGCAGACGGTCCCAGGTGGGGCCGCCGCCGATGAACTGCACGGCGATGTGGCGTCCCTTGATGGCGTGGATAACCATGCCCACGCGCGGCCCTTTGATGATCTCGCCGCCGTTCAAAGCAGCCGCGATGCCCAGGTCTTCCGCGCCCCAGAGCGACTGCAGCATCGAGACATCGAGATAGGCGCCCTGCCCGGTGCGCTGGCGCCGGTGAACGGCGGCGAGCACCAGGCCAAAAGCGTGCACCCCCGCGAGCGCATCTGCGGACTGAAGGTAAGCCACCCTCGGCTCGGGCTCGCCCTGCCGGTCGAGGTCCATCGCGCCCGACGCCGCGTTGATCAGGTGCGCAAAGGCCGGCCGGTCGCGCAGCGGCCCGGTCTGGCCGTAGCCCGAGATGGAGCAATAGACGATGGCCGGATTCACCGCCGAGACCGCGTCATAGTCCAGGCCGTGCCGTGCCATGATGCCGGGCACGAAGTTCTCGACCAGCACGTCCGCCGCGCGCGCGAGGTCGAGCACGACCGCCTTTGCCTCCGGCCGCGCGAGATCGATGGCCACGCTCTCTTTGCCCGCGTTGAAGCGCACGAAGTAGCTGCTCTGATCCGTGCGTCCCTCCTCGAGTTGCAGGTAGAAGGAGCGCGTTTCGTCCCCGTCCACCGGCCGTTCGATTTTTATCACGCGCGCACCGAGGTCGGCGAGCAGGCGCGTGCAGTACGGCCCTGCGAGCACGCGCGTAAAGTCGAGCACAGTGAGTCCGTCGAGCATCCCTGGTGTCATCCGGCTACTCCCTCCGGCGTGACGAATATTCGCGGCCGTGTGGAAAGAAAAGAGGTTTTTTTCATGCGGGTGCCAGAATATACGAAAACAGTTGCGTCAGTGTCTTGTCGAGGACAAAACGGGTTAGAGACGAATTAATCTGGAGAGCAAACGCGAGAACGCGGCGCCCAGGGCTACTGCCCCTTGGACAGCCGCTTCAGCTTGTCGATCACCGCCTCGATGCCGTGCTGATTCACCAGCGACTGGAGTCCTCTCTCCATCGCATCCCGTTCCCCGGGTTCGTTGACTTCCGTTTCCAGTTGCCGCTCTTCGTAAGTGAGGCAGCCCGGCTGGCACGCCGTGACGCACAGGGGCTCCGCCAGCGGCGGCGCGTCTTCGCACATGTCGCATTTCAGCGGCAGGCCTGAATCGGGTTCGATGAAAAAATCCCTGGACGGGCAGGACGCCCGGCAGAAGCTGCACTCGCTGTATTGCTTTCCGTTGAGCTGGTAAAAATGCCTGCCATCGCACTCGGTGCGGGTGTAGTTGCCGGCGCGCACCGGCACATACTCGTCGTTTATCTCGTTGGTGACCACCCGGATGCGGGACCTGGCCGGATTGACGCTGCTGTATCTCGGCTTGGCGTGAAACGCCGAGCAGGCCATTTCGCAGGCGCGGCAACCCGTGCACTTTTCGATATCGATCCTGATTTCCTTGACAGTCTTCGTGGCGGCACCGGCTCTCACGGCAATCCTCCCGTTCGCGCCTGGATCTGCTCTGCCGCTGGCGCGCAGGCCGCAATGCCCGCAGCGGCCGTCAGCATCCCTCTTTGTTCCAGATCGTCGGCCGCGTAACCCAGATCCAGCTGTTCCAGCGTCTGGCGGGTCGGAATGCCCTCGCTGTTCCAACCCTTGAATGCGTAATATTTGCTCAGCAGTTCCTGTTCGTAGCGTTCATCCCGTACCGCCCAGTGGTCCTCGGGCGGGCGTTCGTCTTTGCGGCGCAGGCCCCTTCTTACGTTCACGGCCCGGACCAGGGTCCGAATTCTCTGGAACGTCTTCCACAGTCTCTCCTTGTCCATCTGCATGCCGGTCGCATGCGAGATCATCTGGGGAATATTGTTCATGTGATAGGCGACGCCGCCGCCGAACTGGCCGCGGAACGACGACACGAAGCCGCACAGCCCGGTGGAGTCGTCGATGTAATGCATCGCTTCGTTCCAGTCCACGATCTCGCAGGTGGCAAGATCGGAAATATCGTCGCGCTTCTCCCATTCCAGGAAGTATTTCTTGAACTTCTCGTCGGGCGGGGCCTCCCATTTGCTGACGAAAGCTTCTCTCTCGCCCCGGGTGGGAAGCGGGTCCTGCGGAAACGACCCTTCGATCTGGGTGATGCTCATCTTCTCGCCGGTGGCGATCATGAGAAAGTAGGCGGGATTCAGCTTGCCGAGCTTGATCGGCAGCTGCTCGAATTTCTTCGTGGTGTTGTGATCGTAAGCTTCGGCGCCATTGCCGATTCTCTTCGCCGCATGCGAGACGCTGTCGGCCAGGATGTCGCCGATGCCTTCACGGCGCACGATCTTTTCCAGCAGGTAGAAGAACCGGCCCCTGCTGTCGGCGGGCATTTCCGGGAAGTCCTTGTCGGTCAATATTCCGGCCTCGAGCAGCTCGAGTGCGAAAGCGATGACCTGCGGCGTCGAGTAGGAATCGAGGCCGTATTCCTGGGCGACTCCGAGGATTTCATAAGTGAAGTCCAGTTCCAGGAACGCCGCCATGTGGTAGGTGTCCTTGCCGAAGCATTTATAGCCGAAGCG
>JADGNT010000576.1 GCA_017883345.1 Candidatus Solibacter sp.
CTGACCGGAGGCGCCATGCGCGATATGCTGGCCGGCTTCCGGATCCGCGACCTGGATTTCGTCGTGGAGGGCAACGCGCTGAAAATCGCAAAAGCCATTTGCGAGCGCTCCGGAGCTACCACCGTTTCCACCGACGAGAACCGCAAGACCGCCGAACTCGTCTTTCCCAGCGGCGTCACCGCGCAGATCGCCATGTCGCGCCAGGACAAGTACGCCCGCGCCGGCGCCAAACCGCAGGTTTCGCCGGCCACCATTCAGGAGGATCTGCGCGGCCGCGATTTCACCTGCAACGCCATCGCGCTCTCGCTCAACCGCGCCTCCCGCGGCCTGCTGCTCGACCCCATGAACGGCCTCGCCGATATCGAGCGCAAGGAGTTGCGCGCGGTCAGCGCCTACGGCTTCTACGACGACCCCTCGCGCCTGCTGCGCCTCGTCCGCTACCGCGTCCGCATGGGCTATACCGTCGAAGCGCGCACCCAGATGCAGATCGCCAACGCGCGCGAAGCCGAAGTCGAAAAGCACATCCCGGCGCGCGCCCTGGGCGACGAACTCAAACGCATCAGCGCCGAAGACAGTCCCACGGAGATCTTCAAAGGCCTGGAAGAAGCCGGCCTGCTCTCGCTCTTCTCCCCCGCGCTGCTCTCCAAACTGAACCTGCCTGGGCTGGCCAAATACGAGAAGGCCATTCGCGTGCTCCCCGAGGACGCGCGCTGGCGCGCCGCCCGCTTCCCAACCTTCCTCCACTGCCTGAACGAAAAGCTCACGCCCAAGGACAAGCAGGCCCTGATCAAGGCGGCCGATATGCCCAAGAGCGATATCGACCAGTGGCAGAAAATCGAGGCTCGCGCTAAAAAGCTCGAAACCGCGCTGCGTGCCCCGCGCGTCCGCAAACCCTCGCACGTCTACCACATCGTGGTTGCCGCCGCCCCGGAAGACGTCCTGTTCGTTCTCTACCACTCCGCCCTGAAACCCGTGCAGGAACGGCTGCGCAACCACTTCCAGAAGTATGTTCTCACCGTCCAGGAGATCACGCCGGAAGAGTGGGCGACCATCGAACCCAAGCCCGGCACTCCGAAATACGCCAAAGCGCGCGATGAGTTCATCAGCGAGATCCTCAACCGCAAGCCCAAGATGCCAGTCGAAGAAGAGGTCCCACCTCCGCCGCCCCCGGTCCCCGAACCCATAATGGGAATGGGCCGCCGTGGCAGATAACCAAGCGGGGCGGACCGCCAGGTCCTGGGGTCCCCACTGGGAACGACGCGCACGCCAGCTTGCGCACTATGGATGAAGCTGATTTCGTTGGCGAGAAGCGGGTCCAGGGGAACCCGCGCGGACCTAGGCATAGGCGTTAAAATAAGGCCCACGAATCGGTCCCGCGCGAGCGCGAGGTTGGACCCCAAAGCGCACGTGCTTTCCCAGAAGGCCGTATCCAGGGACTTTCAGGGAAGTGGCACTTATACGAGACGACTACCCGGCAATGTGATGTTTCTTAAGGGGCATTGACCGCTTCGACATCGAGTCACCGTTGGTTCCAGGACGACCTTGGGACTTACAAGACGGGTAAATCGTTCATTGTTACTTTCGCGCAAGGGGCACCCGCCCCGATCTGTGCCACTCTCCTGATGATCATCCTGATTGCCTCGTCAATCCAGCCGATTTCGAGCGGCGTGTACGGGACAAGATTCGGTCGCATTTTTCGAGCTGTTGCCCCGTCCCCGCGATTTGCAGTAAACTCGCCAATTTTTCGAAGCACGTTAACGTCGATGTTATATTGTTTGGCTGCTTCAGCCCGATTACCCGCACTCGTTTCGAGAACCGTTAGGCAAAAATACGCCATTGCCGAAAGTGGTTCGCGTTTGGCTCGATATCCGTCGTACCTTATCCACAACGTTTCCAGATCCGGAGTGAACTTCATGTTCGATGGCGGTTCTGGGTACGCCCCCTTAGTCACACGAATGGAGACATCGCCGACGAAGCTAATTGAGGATGTCCCTGTCACGTAGAATTCAGACGTGCCAGGAGGTGGCGGAATCCGATCGATAAGTTGGGCGTCCTCGTAAACGAACCTGACGGCGCCCCGCCCGAACCGCAGTGCAGAGTCCAATTCCCAAACGAAAAGAAACCCGGCCACCGACGCTCGTGCTTCTTCGACGGTTGCGTAATGCGTCTTCAGGTGAAGGGTAAGCGCCCCATTATCCAGTGCGTAGCGGAAGTCGCCAGTCATGCCCTCCAAACGCGGCGCATTCACGTATTCCCACGTGTCGTCTGGCTGCAATCGGTATCTGAGGGATTCAACGTGTGGATCTCGCACACAATGATATTACCAGTTGGCAACTCGTGGGTGCTCACCCATTTGACCGAACGACGACTGCCACTTCGCCGAGAATCGCCCATTGCTTCCTTATACCTGTGTCGATTCGTGGGCGCCGACAGTACAGCCACGTGCACCGCGAGGGCGCTCGCTGGTCGTGGGTTCCAACGCAACTCATCAGGGAAGGCGCTGGCGCCATTTGTCCGGGTCGCGAGAGGTATGAAATACGGCGTAGATCGTGACCGTAGCCTCCGACGGCTCGTAAAACACGGCGTATGGAAAGCGGCGTATAAGGGAGCGACGGTAGCCCTCGTGAACGACAGGGTACATCTCGGGTCGGCGCCGGATGCTTTCCAGACACGCATCGACCGAACTCAAGAACTCCTCACCCAGTCCGGCTCTGCGGCCTTCATACCAGACGTAGGCTTCTGCAATGTCCAACTCGGCTTCCGGAGCGATCACCAGCTCAACGGGCATAGCGGGCACGCACCTTGCGCTTCACCTCTTCCCAGGGCAGCCCCGAAGCCGGGTTTTTCAGTAGATTCGCTTTCCTGCGTGCCAGTTCCTGCTTTTGCCAATCGTGGACTGGCACGGCCTCCGGCGCGGCCGCAAGGTCGTCCCACAGATCTTCGACAAGTTGGAGCTTCTCGGAGGGGCTTAGATCAAAGATCGACGCTGGATTCATTCGGGTCTCCATTGCCAATTCTCTCAAATTGCCTGGCCACTTGGACGCGTAACGCGCGTACCGTAGAGGTGCCCGGCAGCGGGTTCTCCGTGAAAGAGGGGCGTCTGCGACGATTACCCGCGAGTAACGTCGCAGGGTTAGGAGGGCCGATAGCTCTTACGAAACCCACCAGGAATCGGTCCACCCGCCCTTAACTTAACGCCAATGCGCGGACCAGGGTCCACCCCACCATTTCGCTAGACGCCGTGGTCTTACCCGTCGAGTAGCGCCCCAGCGTGCGCCGCCGCCGCCGAGGCCAGGCCTTCGAGGTTGTACCCGCCCTCCAGCATGGAAACCACCCGGCCGCCCGCATGGCGATCGGCGATTCCCATGACGGCGCGCGTGAGGTCGGCGAAATCTTCATCCGTCAGCGTGAAGCGCCCCAGCGGGTCGTCCACCCGGGAATCGAAGCCCGCCGAGATCAGCACCAGGTCGGGCTGAAAGCGCGCCGCCGCGGGGAGCAGGTGGTTCTCCACCGCGCCCAGGATCTCGTGCCGCCCCGACCCCGCCGGGAATGGGAAGTTCATCGTGGCGCCCTCGCCCGGTCCGTCGCCGGTCTCGTCGGCGCGCCCGGTTCCGGGATAGAGCGGCCACTGGTGCGTGCTGAAGAAGAACACCGAGGGGTCGCGGTAGAAGATGTCCTGCGTGCCGTTGCCGTGATGCACGTCCCAATCCACGATGAGCACGCGCCCCACACCGTGTTTGCTCTGCGCATAGCGCGCCGCGATGGCGACGTTGTTGAACAGACAGAACCCCATCCCCCGCGCCGCATTCGCATGATGCCCCGGAGGCCGCACCGCGCAGAAGGCGTTGCGCGCTTGGCCAGCGAGTACGGCATCCACGGCATTCAGCCCGCCGCCCGCCGCCCGCGCCGCCACCTCCCACGAATTCGGCGTGATGTCGGTGTCGCCGGTGCTCAGGTAAGGCCGTCCGGACTCCACATCGCGCCGCACCGTCTGCAAGTACTCCGCAGTGTGGCAAAGCAGCAACTCGTCCTCGGTGGCGGTC
The DNA here is from genome assembly GCA_017883345.1 of Candidatus Solibacter sp. Lineage (GTDB taxonomy): Bacteria > Acidobacteriota > Terriglobia > Bryobacterales > Bryobacteraceae > Solibacter. Next base: position 4,044 of record JADGNT010000576.1, read on the forward strand.
CGCACCTCCGCCCGCCGCATCCGCCCGAGCAGCCCAGCTCGCGCGAGGCCCTCCACGACCGCG
>JADGNT010000577.1 GCA_017883345.1 Candidatus Solibacter sp.
GCGGCTTGGTCCGAAACTGCACCTCCTCGGGAACCTCGGTCTCTTCGCGCCGCTCTGCGTCGTTGGCCCATTCTTCCGGCAAGTACAACCGCCAGTCAATCGGCAGACTCCCGCTCGCCGTAGCCACCGATAGACTCACCGCCACCTGGCAGTTCTCCTTCTTTCCCAAACGGCCACAATACTGCCGTGCCACTCCAACCGAATGAGTGCCCTTCTTGACAAAGCCGATCTCATCCACAACCCATGCCGTCACCGGTCCATTCTTCTGCATCGCCGGCAGGACGTAATTCCGCACTTGCCGCAACATGCCGGCATCGCTCCAGGGCGACTGCGCGACGAAGTGATGCAGCGACTCGTGCATAGCCTGCACATGATCGGGAGCCAAGCGCGCCGCCATGGGCTCGACGCTCTTTCGTCCGCCGTCCAGCAACAGGCCGGTACAGTAATTCCGCAGGGGAAGGTTCCGGTCAGCATGCCCCGCGGCTGGCGCCAGCCAGTCCAAATATGCCGCGAGGCGTTTCTCTTGTGGTGCTGGCGCTGGGGGTTTAGCAGCCACGAAAACATTCTAGCACGTTTTTGGTTTTTATGACACAGTAGAACTACGCTGATAGCGCTCAAGAGGGAGCCGCTGTTCACTGTCCGCCGGCAGGAGGAAAGCGGCCAAGTGGGAATTGACTGCGAAGTCTACGACGCTAACGGAAGGAAGAGTGCCTCCATTCGCCGGAACAACATATATATCGGCGATGCCCACGTATGCTCCGGACGGCTCCCTATTAGACCTCACACCGGACTATTCAAATATCCGGACCAACGTTTTCATGGGTTGTACAATTGCGAATTGCAGTGTTGGTATTGGTCTAGCGTGAAGACACCTTTGTCCCTGCTGCTTGCCCTACCTGAGTGACACCGAATAGTCGGCTTCGGCGCACCGATTTGCGATGCGGCGTCAAGTCAATGAACAGCCTTGCCGCCGCATCCCTACGCGTTCCGCGCGCCCGTGTGACGCCCCGGCGTCAGCGGACCCAACAGCGTCCATAAAATCGTCGCGCAGATCAGCGGCAGAATCCCGAACCCGAAGAACACCGGGGTGTACGAGTACCGCTCCACCACCCACCCGGTAATCAGCGTGAACAGCATGCCTCCGAAGCCCGACCCCATGCTCGCCAGACCGTACACCGACCCCACCGCGGACTTCGGGAACACGTCCGCCGGGAAACTCAGCATGTTCGCCAGGCAGCCCGTGTAGCCCAACATGGCGATGGAAACCAGCGCGATCGACATCCACGCCTCCCGCGCCAGCACCGCCGGAATCGCCGACGTCATCAGCGCCGCGAAGAACGTCACCGACATCTTGCGGGCCATCGTCACACTCCAGCCGCGCTTCAAGAGCCGCCCCGACATCCACCCGCCCAGGATATTGCCGAACCCCGCCACCATGAACGGAATCCAGCCGTAGATCCCGATCTTCGCCAGGTCGAACCCGCGCGCATGCTTCAGGTACTCCGGGAACCAGAAAATGTAGAAGTACCACACCGGATCCATGAAGATCTTCGACAAGGTGAACGCCCACACGAAGCGCGTCCGCAGCAGTTCCCTTACCGGGATCACCGTCTCCGCGGGCGCGCCCGCCGGCGCCTTCGGCGTGTGGTACATGGTGAACCAGAACGCCAGCCAGACGAGCCCCGCGAGGCCGACAAACGCGAACGCCGATTGCCAGCCGAAGTGCAGAATCAGGTACGCCACAATCGGCGGCGCCAGAATCGCGCCCACCGCCGACCCGCTGTTGAACAGCCCCGCCGCCAGCGCGCGTTCTTTCTCCGGGAACCACTCCGCCACCACCTTCACCGCTCCCGGCCAGTTCCCCGCCTCACCGATGCCCAGCAGGAAACGGAACACCCCGAGACTGAACGTGCCGCGCGCGAAGGCATGCAGCGCCGCCGCAATGCTCCACCACGCCACACACAACCCGTAGCCCAGGCGCGTCCCCAGCCGGTCGATCATCGGCCCCGAGAGGCCGTTCATGATCGTGTAGGCAAACAGGAAGGCCGAGACTACGCGCGAGTAGTCCTGGTTGCTCATGTGGAACTGCTCGCGCAGGATCGGCGCCGCCACCGAAAGCGTCTGCCGGTCCAGATAATTGATCACGGTGGCGAAAAACGCCAGCGAGATCATCCGCCACCGCAAGGGCGAGACAGCCTCTGGGCCGCCGCTCACGCCAGATCCACCCGCACCGCTCCCGTCACCAACCCCCGCGCCACATCCTTGATTGTCACGGCCATAAATACTGCAAACGTTTTTGATTATAAGACGACCGGTCTCAGACCAGCACATCGTTATTTATACTAAAAACTACAATGCGTCTCCCGCCTCTCTCAGCCCTGCTGCTGGCGTCCGCCGCGATGCTCCAGGGCGCTCAACCCACCTTCATTCAAAACGCCCGCGTCTTCGATGGCGTCCGAATGCTCCCGCGCGCCAACGTCCTCATCGTCGACGACAAAATCCAGGCGGCCGGTCGGGACCTCACGCCCCCCGCCGGCGCGCACATCATCGACGCCGGGGGCAAGTGCCTCCTCCCCGGCCTCATCGACGCCCACGCCCACATTCAATCGCCCGAAGACCTCAAGACCGCCCTGGCCTTCGGAGTCACGACCTACCTCGACATGTTCACCCTCCACACGATGGCCGCCGCCATGCGTGCGGAGCAGCATGCCGGCAAAGGCCTCGATCGCGCCGACCTGCGCTCCGCCGGCACCCTCGTCACCGCCCCCGGCGGCCACGGCACCGAGTACGGGGTCCCCATCCCCACGCTCGCAGGGCCCAAGGATGCCCAGGCGTTCGTCGATGCCCGCATCGCCGAAGGCTCCGACTACATCAAACTGGTGAAGGACGATGGCAGCGCTTTCGGCTTCCACCGCCCCACGCTCGATCGCGAAACCCTTGCCGCAGCCATCGCCGCCGCGCATCTCCGCAAAAAGCCGGCCATCGTCCATATCGCCACTCTGCAGGATGCCCGCGACGCGCTGGAATCCGGCGCCGATGGCATCGCGCACATCCGGAGGGCGAAACGTACAAGGTGGCTTTGCCGCCCTCCACATCGATCGCGTACACCCTCAATTCCTGCGCGGCACAGGTGAGCGCGCACAGCCCCAGCAGCAGAATCCTCTTCATCGACCCTCTCATTTACATTGTAGAAACCGCGGATTACACACGCATGACGGCAGCGATCTCCGCCGCCACCCGCGCGTTGGATTGCGCCAGCGCGATGTTGGTGCGCAAACTCCGCCCCCCGGATAGCTCGACAATGCGCGCCAGAATGTACGGCGTAACCGCCTTGCCCTTGATGCCGTACTCTTCCGCTTCGCGCACCGCCGAATCGATGAAGCCGCGCATGTCGTGCGCCGGGATCTCATCCGCCTCCGGCGCCGGGTTGCAGACGACCGCACCCCCGCCGAGATTGAGGCCCCACTTCACCTCCAGGAAACGCGCTACTTCGGCCGGAGTGTCCAGCCGTAGCGGCGTCTTCAGCCCGCTGCGCCGGCTCCAGAACGCGGGAAACTCATCGGTGCCGTAACCGATCACCGGAACCCCGCGCGTCTCCAGGTACTCCAGCGTCTTGGGCAGATCGAGTAGCGCCTTGGCGCCGGCGCAGACCACCGCCACCGGCGTGCGCGCCAGTTCCTCCAGATCCGCCGAAATGTCGAAGCTCACGTCCGCGCCGCGATGCACGCCGCCGATCCCGCCCGTGGCGAACACCTTGATGCCCGCCAGGTGCGCGCAGATCATGGTGGCGGCGACCGTGGTCGCGCCGATCCTTTTGGTGGCCAGCGCGTAGGGCAAATCGTTGCGGCTCAGCTTGAGGACATTCTTGGCAGTGGCCAGCCACTCCAGTTCTTTATCGGAAAGACCGGCGCAGATCACGCCGCCAATCACCGCGATGGTGGCCGGCACCGCGCCCCCGGCGCGCACCTGACTTTCCAGCGACCGCGCGGTCTCCAGGTTCTCCGGGTATGGCATCCCGTGGGTAATGATGGTGCTCTCTAGCGCCACCACCGGGCGCCCGCCCTGCAGCGCCCGACGAATTTCCGGAGCGACCTTCAGATACAT
>JADGNT010000578.1 GCA_017883345.1 Candidatus Solibacter sp.
CTCAAGATCGGCGCGTATTTCATTCACGAGCGCATCTGGAATCACATCAATTTCGGACGTAGCACGAAGGCTCCGGAATACGAGATCTGAGGGCAGCTACGTTATACTCGTAGTTTCCCGTGTTTCATTCCATTGAAAAGCAGATTGCGAGCGCCTTTCACGCGCACATACAGGTTCGCTACGGCATCGATCTGGCGGTAAATATCGAACAGCCGCGGCAGAGCGACTTCGGCGAGATGGCCGTGCCCGCGGCCTTCCAACTGGCGAAGCAGTTGCGTCAGGCGCCCAAGAAGATCGCGGCCGAACTGGCGGCGGAGATCGGTCCGATCCCCGGCGTCGCCGCCCTGGAAGTGGCCGGCAACGGGTACATCAACATCCGGTTGGACCGTGGCGCCTATGCCGCGGACCTGATGCGCGGCGAGAGCGCGGCGGCGGCGGGCCCGGATGAAAAGATCATCGTCGAGCACACCAACATCAATCCCAATAAGGCGGCCCACATTGGCCACCTGCGCAACGCGACGCTGGGCGACACGTTCGTGCGCATGATGCGCGCCAGGGGCCAGCGCGTCGAGGTGCAGAACTATATCGACAACACCGGCGTGCAGGTGGCGGACGTGGTGGTGGGCTTCCACTACCTGGAAAAGAAAAGCCTGGCCGATGTGGAGGCGCTGCTGGCCGACCCGACGGTGCGTTTCGATTATTACTGCTGGGATCTCTACGCGTACACGTCGAGCTACTACAAGGACCATGCCGAATCGCTGCCGTGGCGCAGCGCCACGCTGCACGCCATCGAAGCTGGCAGAGGCGAAGTCGCCGAACTGGCGCATCTGGTGGCCGATGCCATCGTCAAAGCGCACCTGAAGACGATGCTCCGGCTGGACGTGGAGTACGACGTACTGCCCCGGGAAAGCGAAATCCTGCACCTGCAGTTCTGGGCCTCGGCGTTCGAATTGCTGAAGGAACGCAAGGCGATTTACTTCGAGACCGAGGGCAAGAACTCCGGCTGCTGGGTGATGCCCGGGCTTTCCGAAGAGGGCAAGGTGATCGTGCGCTCCGACGGCACGGTGACCTACGTGGGGAAGGACATCGCATACCAGCTCTGGAAATTCGGGCTACTGGGCAAGGATTTCTACTATCGTCCGTTGCAGACGTACGCGGACGGCCGCGTACTGTGGGTGACGACCGATGAGCCGGCCGCGGCGGGGCAGCAGTTCGGGCACGGCACGCGCGTGTTCAACGTAATCGACGCGCGGCAATCGTATCTGCAGGACGTGGTGGTGGCGGGGCTGCGGGCGCTGGGCTACAACGAACAGGCGGACCAATCGATCCACTTCAACTACGAGATGGTGGCGCTTTCGCCGCGCTGCTGCGCGGACCTGGGAATTGCGCTGTCGGAGGAAGACCGCAAGCGGCCGTACGTGGAAGTCTCGGGCCGCAAGGGGCTGGGCGTGAAGGCCGACGATCTGATGGACAGCCTGATCTCTAAAGCGCTGGAAGAGGTAAGTTCGCGGCACCCCGACGACGCGGCGGAGAAGAATCTGCGCGTGGCCACGCAAATCGCCATCGCGGCATTGCGCTATTTCCTATTGAAGTTCACGCGCAATACGGTGATCGCCTTCGACTTGCAGGAAGCCTTGAGCTTCGAGGGCGAGACCGGTCCGTACGTGCAATACTCGGCGGTGCGCGCGCGCAATATTCTGCGCAAGCTGGAGGAGCGCGGCGAACAGATTCCCGACTTCGCCAGGGAACTCGAGCCCGTGGCGATGGCGCGCCAGCTCGAGAGCGAAGATTTCTGGCAGATGCTACTGGCGGCTTCGAAGGCGGATTCGGCCGTGGAGAGCGCGGTTCATTCGGGCGAACCGGCCCACGTGGCGAGGTACGCCTTCCAACTGGCGCAGGCGTATAGCAATTTCTACCAGAAATACTCGATCATCCACGAACCGGATCGCGAAAGAAAGGTATTTCTGCTGTGGATGACGGATTTTTTCCGCCGTCAACTGGAGCGCACCGGGTCGATCCTGGGGATTCAGATTCCGGAGTATATGTAGCGGGGGGAAACGATTCACCGCAGAGACGCGGAGACGCGGAGATAAGCGCAGAGAAGAAAAGGCGGAGAAGGCATTTTGGGGATGGGGGCGGCTTCGACGCAAAGGGGAAAGAGGAGGCGGAGAACGGAGAGAAAAGCAAGAAGGAGCTGGGCGGAGGGTACTCAGGGTCGGGGCTCGGAGTGGAGCATTTCCTGCAAGGCCTCGAAGGAGATGGCCCAGGCGATGCTGGCTCCGTCGTAGCCCTTGAGTTCGACTTCCCGCCGGACGAAGCTGTGGCGCGCCGGGACAGCCAGTTCGTTATGGGTGCGCTCTCCCACCGCTACGCCGAGACCGATGCCCTTGGTGGCCGATTCCAGGCGGAAAGCGGCGTTGACGGTATCGCCGAGCGCGGTGTAATCCGTGCCGCCCAGAATCGCCGGACCGGTGTTCACGCCGGCGCCGATGCGCAACGGCGCCGGCAGCGCCAGCGCTTGGCTGATCTCCGCCGTGGCCGCGTTGATCTCGCTCACGGCGCGCAGGACACGCAAGACGTCCGCGCCCACCTGCTCCGGACGATCGTGTACCCACACCGCCATGACTGCATCGCCGATGTATTTCTGTGCCCAGCTTCCTCGGCGCTGCACAATCTGCCCGACGCGCAGGAACCAGGTGCCGATGGTTTGGGAGAGCAGGGATTCCGGCAGGGTGCGCGCCAGCGGCGTGAAATCGCGGATGTCCACCACCAGGATGGTGGTAAGGGAGTTGGTGTGGATCGCGGTGGTCGGCTCGTTCCTCAGGTCCACGGTCGAGGCCCTCAGGACGGATGCGGAGCGCGTGGGGTTGCGGAAGATCAGTTGCCGATCGCCGAACAGGAGCTTGTCTTGGTCGTTGAGCGTCACCGGAAAGCTCACGCGGGTCCCGTTGACGAAGGAACCGTTGCGGCTGCCCAGATCCACCAGGGCGAGATCGCCGGCGTCCCTGCGCTGGATCAGGGCGTGGAGCCGCGATACCGAGCGGCTGTCGAGCATCACGGCACACCCGTCGCCGCGTCCGATGGCCCAAGACTGCCCCTCGCCCAGGGGAAAACGCCGGCCACTGGATTCCATCATCAGGAACGGGTCGAACGCGGAAGGAGTCACTGTTCACCAATTTAGCAGACTGTTCCCGGGGAACCCGGGCGGCCCCGGTTACAGGAACAGGCAAGTGTCGGGACCAAAGTCCTAAATCCTCTGTTTTGTACTATAACGAACAGTTTCTCCCAGTACCGGTAGTACAAAATCGCGGCTTTTTTGGGGTGAGTATCGGGCTAAACTGTTTCTGGATAGTATCCGATAGCTTACCGAGGATAATATTCGATGGGGATTTACCAGGTCTTCATATACCTTCAACTGCTGGATCTACTGACCACGCTCCTCGGTTTTCGATTGGGCGCGGCGGAGGCCAGTCCATTCATCCGGCTGATGATGCATGCCGGGCCTGCCGCGGGGGTGATCGCCTCGAAAGCGCTGGCACTGGGGATCGGCGCTCTTTGTATCTACCTGAACAAATCTCACGTCATCCGCTGGATTTCGTACTGGTATGGCGGGCTGGTGGTCTGGAACCTGATGGTGATACTGGCTGCCCCGGGGCATATGGGCGGCTGAAGAGCGCGCCAATCAAGCGCGCGACGTGTGGGTGCTGCGTGTCCGGGCAGCCCAGAGCACCGATAGGAAGTATCCAGCGGGAAGCAGGGACGACCAGATTATGGGGTACCGATAACGGTCGGACGACACCGTGATGTAGTACATCAGCGGATACACCGTCCATAGAGCCAACAGGAACCACAGGATCGGCAGGCGATGCCTGGCCATCAAAACCATGCCCGGTATGGAGAGAGCGGTTATCACCCAGATTCCGTAACACGTGTAAGCCGGCGGCTCAGGTTCCGGAAACCAGAACTGCAGCACCCTGGTCAAAGTCAGCTCGCGGAATCGTGCGGGATGAGAGCGGATCCATTTAATCGCCTTGGCGGTTCTCTGGCGGTCGAACTCGACTTCTCCCAGCCGCTTCAGTAAGGCGATTTCCGCCTCGCTGGC
>JADGNT010000579.1 GCA_017883345.1 Candidatus Solibacter sp.
ACAAGACTGGCATGGATTTCCGGCGCATTTTGCCGGAAATTCGCTGCCAGTCCTGTCTGTCCCCGGGTTCGGAGCCCACTCCCCGCGGTGCTTTTTCGACCCTGTCGCCCCCGGCGCGCCGAGTGCAACCCTGGCCTCGCGGCGCGAGGCCCGACGCACGGTCACGACTCCGGAATCTCCAGCATTCGATTCTTCCACTCGTCCGCGTCCGAAGCCGCCCAAACCAGCAGCAGCGCCTCAATTACATCCGCCACCGGTGTATGCTGCTTCACCAGAAACACGCCTGCACTGGAGCCCCCGGTCTCAAGCAACTGGCCGGAATGTCGCGGCATAGTCTTCCAGTCGGAAGTGACCGGAATTCGACTTTGCGCGGCGGCGAGGGCCAGCACCTCAGGGTCGGGAACCCCCGCCAGAGTTGCGTCGTTGGTGGAGAGAAAATCGATTGCGGGTTCGCGGCGCAAGCAACCACTAACGATCGCATCGCGGAGGCTGGCATCCGCCAGGAAGCGAATCATCCGTCAACTTCGTCGCCAGCATTTGCTGCCGCATACGCTGGAACTTCTCTTTGATGTCGGGAGGCGTAGGATGCGTCTTGGTGAACTCGTCCTCCTCGCGCTCGCGCTCCGCTATGTCCTTTTCCACTTCTTCCTTATTGCCCAAGTAGTAGGCGATCGCGCCGTAAACCTGCTCCACGCTGAGCGTCGGGTAATGCGCTCGGATGGCTTCCGGAGGTTCGCCCTGCTGGAATTCTCGCACGAGGTGGGCTAGCGGCACACGACTTCCTCTCAGGTAGAAGCTACCGTCCCGGCTTTCAACGAAATCTCTGTCCATCGTCAGACCCACCTTTCAGTTTATCCCACAGGCGCTTTCGGTCGCCAACGGGAAATATTCTTCCCGAAGCCCTCTACAAATGGGTATCCCGCGGGGTATATGACAATCAGGAGCAGTTAACGGCTGCTCATCGAACCACTTCAATCCATTTCGGCACGAAGGCTATCGCGACAACCTGTTTTGCATCGGCATGATAGTGCTGGGCGCTGGGATCGCGATCGGCGTGACCAGTTGGCGCTCCCTGACGCTGCGGCAGATCGGGCTGGTGCTGTTTCCGGCGGGGGTGGGTACGGGCGCCGGCTACGGCTTGCACCGAGGGCTGGTGGAGCAATGGCTCCGTGGCATACTCGAATAGAGGGCCCATGACGCTAGAGGAAGTCCGCTCTCGATATCGCGACCAAATCGTCGCCGCGGCCAGCAGGCGTGGTGCTCACAACATTCGTGTCTTTGGTTCGGTCGCCCGCGGCGATCAACATCACGACTCCGATATAGACTTCCTGGTCGATTTCGAGCCGGGCCGGTCGCTCCTCGATCTGACGGGCTTGTTGCTGGATCTGGAGACGGTGCTGGACTGCAAGGTCGACGTCGTTTCCGCCCGCGGGCTCAAACCGCGCCTGGCGTCTGAAGTGATGCGCGACGCTATTTTGCTATGAGGACGGACCGTCTCCGCCTTCTCGATGCCATCGAACAGATCGAACTGATTTCCAGTTTTTCCGTTCGGGGGCGGGAAGCCTTCTTCAACGACTTAATCGTTCAGAGCGCGGTACTGCACCGTTTGGCGTTGCTTGGCGAGGCATGCCGAGGCGTATCTTCGGAACTGCGCGAAGCTCACCCGGAGATCCCCTGGCCGCAGATAGTCGGGTTCCGAAATGTGGTCATCCACGAGTACTTCGGACTCGATCTTGAACTCGTATGGGTAATCGTTGCGGAGCATGTCGCGACTCTGGGAGCACAGCTCAATTCCGTCGTGGCATCCTTACCTGGCTGACTCGCCGGCAGTTTGCCCGGCCGTCTCGGCGACACGTTGTACAATCAGACTTCCGAGCGCGCAGGCCACCTTGCCCATGCCCAGAACCGTAAAAGTGAAGAAGTCCAAAACGACGGCCCAAACGAACGGGAACGGCATCGCCGCCCTCACCGCGCAACTCTGGCAGGCCACGGTCAACCTGCGGGGCTCCATCGAGCCCGCCGACTACAAGCGCTACGTGCTGCCAATCATCTTCCTGCGCTTCCTTTCGCTCCGCTACGAGCGCCGCCGCGCCGAACTGGAGCGCCTGATCGCCGACCCGGCTAGCGAGTACTACACCACCGATCCGCGCGTCGCCGCCGACATCCCGGTCTCTTACCAACAGGGTGCCGGCGCTCCGTTTGCGATCACCGGCATCTTGCAGAACGACTCCGAGGAGGAGCGCCGCCAGGACGGAGTGTACGCACGCCTGTCTGCAAATCTGGCGACTTCCAGTCGTCTCCGGAACTCGGAGACGAGGCCACCATCGGCGGCGTGACCTGCACCGTGTTCGAGGTGCTGTCCGACGCAGCGGGCGGTGTGTGGCTCTCGCTCCGCCAAACGTGAACGGGCGACGAGCTTGCGGACGGAGGTGAGGGAGACCCACCAGCCATGATGGGGGTCGCCAAAATCGAGCAAGCGCCGTGCTACCTGGTCTTTAGCGACCGATCAATCGAGGCAAGCCTCTCGTGAATGCTGAACAGGTGTTGGACGAGCAACCGTGCCGCGGCTCCAGTCCGGGTTCCGGCGGCGGCGCCACGCCGGCGGCGGTAGCCGCCAGGGTTGGGGCGGACGGCGACGCACGCTGATGAGCGAAGAAGAAGAACAGGAGTTCCTGCGGCCTTGGGCAGAACCAGCGCTATCGGGTGGAGTGTCGGTGCTGTCGCCGATTCGGGCGGCGCTGGCGCAGCGCTTGGGGCGGAAGGTGGCAACTTCGGTCGTTTACCGGTTTCTGGCGCGTCATGGGTGGCGCAAGGTGGCGCCCGACGCGTCATCCCAAGAGCGATCCGCAAATTCAAGAGGCCTGGAAAAAAACTCCCGCAAGACTTGGCGACCCTGCTGACACCGGAAGCCGTGGGAACACGGACGGTACGGATCATGTTCCAAGACGAGGCTCGCTTCGGACGGATGGTACGGATTCGACGCTGTTGGTCACCGGCACCGTCGCGTCCGAAGGCCGACAACGGCTACCAACGGAAGTTCACCTATGTCTATGGAGCGGTCAGCCCCATGCAGGGGGAACTGGACTGGAAGATCAGCCCGCAGATGAACACGGAGCAAATGAACCAATTCCTGGTACCAGTCAGCCAGGCACATCCGGATGAATTCATCGTCATGGTTGTGGACGGAGCCAGTTCCCACCGATCCCAAGAACTGCGGATTCCCGAAAACATCCGCTTGCACCGCCTCCCGGGTTATTCGCCGGAACTCAACCCCCAGGAGCATGTCTGGGATGAGTTGCGCGAGAAGGAATTTCCCAACCGGGTTTTCGAGTCAATGGAGGCAGTCGTCAGTCAGCTTGAAGCTGGCCTCCCGCGGATGGCGGCAAATACCCAAGCGTTGCGAAGTCTGACCGCTTGGCCCTGGATAATTAGTCTCATCTTGAAAGCGAACTAGAATTAGATAGGCGAGAACCAACTTCTGGGTGGCCGACCCGGCGACGGTCACGCGGACCGTGCAAGTGGCGGCGCGTCTGGAAGTAATTCACTTGGCTGCGTAATGCCTAAACCGTGGAATTGGTCCCTCCAGGAAATCCCAAGTCGCGTTGTGGGAAATCAGTGCGCATGTGCAGCCAAAAGGACGGTCGGCCCACATTCTACCTATCAAGTGAACAGCCCTGTCCTGCTACCCCCCGCCCCTCATGGCCCGCAAATCGATCCCCAACGCCTGGCATTTCTTGTAGAGATGGCTGCGCTCCAGGCCCAGCGCCTTGGCGGTGTCGGTCATGCTCAGATGGTTGCGCTTCAACTCCGCCAAAATCTGTTCGCGCTCGAAGGCGTCCGTGCGCTCCGCCAGCGACCCGGAGCGCGCCACCGCCACACCCTGCGCCTCCCCTTCACCAGCCGGCAGCGCGAGGCGCACCAGCGCGGCATCCACCGCGCCGTCCGCCAGTAGCAGCAGGCGTTCCACCATATTGCGCAGCTCCCGCACATTGCCCGGCCACGAGTAGCGCTGCAACTCCTCGATGGCGTCCGGCAGAAACACCTTGGGCTTCCAGCCGTTCACCTGGCAGACCTGCGCGGCGAAGTGCGCCACCAGCG
>JADGNT010000580.1 GCA_017883345.1 Candidatus Solibacter sp.
CTTACAGGAATCGCTGGGAAAACCGGACAAGTATGGCCGGTTTTTTCTGCCTTCGGAGGTGCTAACTGATTTATTATCAATAAAGCAGACCTGGACTGACCGGACACGTTTGTCCGTTTGTCAGCCCCGGACGCCGGCTGGAAAGCCGTCGGCAGCCAAGAATGGCTGCGCTACCTCGCGATTTCCGCCACGCAGGTCATGCGGGAAAGATAGCCGCGCTGGAAGAGCGGCGGCGCGGCGCCCAGATCCAGATCGAGACGCACGGTGAGCGGCTTGCCGCTGCCGAGCAGCATGGGCTGGCCGGCTTTGCCCGATTTTGCGACCCAGTCGAGCACCTGCGCCCCGCCGGCGCCGGTGGATTGAGTATCGGCCAGTTGGAAGAGATGGAACGCGGCCCAGAGGCCTGCGCCGCTCGCGAGGCCAAGGTCTTGAGTCCCGAAGCGCACGCTCAACAGTGCCTCATGCGCCCCGCTGCCCTGCCAGGTGAATTTCTTGAACGCGGCCGCCGCCCCCGCCGTGTGGGTGAGCGTCTGGCCATCCAACTTCAGGGTGAGCATCTGGACTCCTTCGGTGGTCTCGGGCTTCAAGGAGTACGAAAAGTGGGGGTCCTGCCCGCCATCGGCGTAGAGCGTCTCGCCGAATGCGGCGGCGGCATTGAAGAAGCCGAGGAACGCCGGGTTCACGGTCACTTTGGAAGCGGGGTTGGCCACGTACTGCGTGCCCTGGCGCGTCAGCACCTTTTGCAGCTTCTGCTCCAGGAACGTCCAGAGCAGGCCGTCGGGTTTGCGGAACAGCGCATTGACATCCGCCAGGGTGGCTTCGCTGGTGGCGGCGGGATTGAACGGGTACTTGTTGAGCACCGGGCGGAAGCCGCCGCACAGCGACTTGCCACCGGCGTTGATTTCCGGGGTGTCGATGGAGCGCAGCAGGGCGTCCAGATAAACGATGGGGTCTTCGAGCAGTTTCTGGACGGTGGCCTCGATGTGGCCTTCGGCATCGATGTTGAACGCCTGCGCCATCTGCTTCGTGTTGACCTTGGCCTGGGAGGCATTGTTGACGGTCTGCGCCGCCGCCGCGTCGTTGGGCGCGCCCGCCTGGTTGGCGATGGCTTCGAGAGAAGTCTGGATGGTGACCAGGGCGGTCATGTAGTTCTGGTTGGGCGGCGCGATGAAGCGGTCCGTGCTGCCGGGAGGGACCACGGCCTGGACGGGCTGGAATATCTTGACCAAGGCGGGATCGTCGACGGCGGTGTTGGTGGAGGCCAGGGCGAACAGCTCCAGCAGCGGGGACTGGTTGCCGGAGAGCTGCGCCAGTTTCGTGGTGGCGTCTTTCAAGCCGGCATAGCGCACCACGCTGGCGGATTTGATGTAGGTCCGCCACTGCTTGACGAAATCCGAGTAGTAGCGGTCGCGCAGAGACGCCGAGAGGGCGGCGCGATCGATGGTGGCCGCTCCCTGGTCGCCCAGCACCCACTGCTCGCCGTTGGCGTAGCGGTCGACATGGGCGATGGCATCCTTCATATAGGTCCAGCCGCCTTTGGAGAAGGCGCCGGGGACTACGTGCGGCTGCGTCACGACTTGCGAGGCGCCGGGGAACTGGCGGTTGTAATCGATGGGGGGATTGCTTTTGGCGGCCTCGGCCAGCATGAAGGCGTAGACGCGCTCGGCGCCGGCGAATTGCTTGAGATAGCCGCGGCCGTGTTCGATCGTGGCGCCATCGTTCTCCTTGGAGAACGGGTTCTCTTCGGTGAGTTCGGTCGCGTAAAAATCGAACTGTTTCTGCGCCAGCGCGAGGCGGTCGGCGTCGGGGCCGCGATTGCCCGACCACCATTTGATCAGCACCGGCGAGAGGAAGAGCTTGCTGCTCTTATCGTGGTGCGAAGTGGTGATCAGGTACGCCTTGAGGGCGTCATAGGTGGGCGCGTATTCGGGACCCTGGTTGCCGGGGAGAGCCGCGGGCAGGTCGCGCAGATTATCGTGGATGGCGCTCTGCGTTTGCAGGAAGAGCAGTTGGCGGAAACGGTCGAAGTAAATGCGGCGGACTTCGGGGTAGAGGGCGTCGCCCGTGTAGAGGCCCCAGCGATAGCTCCAAGGCCCGCCTTCGCGGCGGTATTTGACCAGGGTTTCGAGCGACTGGCGAAGCGTCTCGAGTTTACGCAGGGCGTCCAGCGAGGCGAGGTTCTGGCCCGACGATTCGGCGGACGAAATGCCTTCGGCGGCGTCGCGGGCTTGCGTCTCTAGCTGACGGTTATTGAAGAACGAGACGGTGAAAGCGATCGACAGGAGGAGGCACAAGACCGCCGCGGCAAGGAAGATCGCGCGCCGCGCGGAGCCGGTCTTGGTGCTTGCGCCACTGGCGCCCATGGCGGCAGAATCGGCCAGCAGCACGTCGTTGAAGAGGTGACTGAGGAAGAGCCACTGCGGAACCTTGCGGGTGGCGCCGACCTGGGGCGCGGCTTGCGGCGTCTGAGCTGCCTGGCCCACATGAAAGATGCCGGTGGCGCCGGAGGACGAGCCGTAACCGGCCTGCGACTGGGGCGCGGCGGCGACCGGCGCGACCTCGTTGATGACGATGGGGCGCACTCCGGTGAAGTAGAAACCGCGGAGAAACGGTCCGACGGTCAACTGGCTGGGCTGGCAGAGGTCCACCAGGAACTGCACCACGGCCGGGCGGATCTTGCGGAACTCGCGCGGGAACTCGTAGGCGCCGGGTTGTTTGGTGGCGTCGGTTTCGCGGCCCAGGAATTCGGGCCGGGCGTCGGCCAGGGAATGGAAGAGGCGTTCGAAATCGGTAGAGAGGCGCGCCGTCTGCTCTTCGCCATAGACGCCGCCGGCGCGCACATCCCGCATCGGGATGGTGGCGCCCAAGACCTGGCTAGCTTCCTCTTTGGTGAGATTGCGGACGTACTCGGTGAAGAACGGCAGGCGGTCCATTTTGGTGAAGAGCACATAGACCGGCAAATTGATGCCGAAGGCCTGGGACATCTCGCCGAGGCGGGTACGCAGATTGCGCGCGGCGGCGGTAGCGCTCTCCTGGGCGCCCGGCCTGGTGAAGGTCTCGGCGTCATAGCAGACCAGAACCGCGCGCGGCGCCTGGCCGCGCTGGCTGGCCACCGCGGCACGGGGCTGGAGTTTGCGAACCAGGCGGGCCCACTTGGCTGGCTCGGCCGGCAACTTGCCGCCGGCTTCCACAAAGATGGTGCGCCGCGAGAACCAGAGGTTGGCGGTTCGCGTGGGCACAAGGTTGTTGTCGCGATAGACCAGGCCGGCGAGCAATTCGGGTTCGAGCCCGGCGTTGACCATGACGCTGGTCTTGGTGCTGCCGGTGTCGCCGACGAGGAAGAAGATGGGCAGGTTGCCCAGGCGATCGCCCTGCTTAGAAGCGGCCAGACGGCGCTCCGCCTCGCGAACCAAGGAGTCGATCTCCTCGGTGCCGGCGCCGCCCGGATCGGCGGCATCGGTGGAGGCGGCAGCCGCGGCCCTCTCCTTCTTTCTCTTGAGGAAAAACCAGATCACCAGCACGATCAACGCGACGAGCACGAAGCCGAAGATGAGATAGAAATAGAGTGCCGGCATGGGAGACTCCTACCCCTTTCCCTGCGTGGTGATGTTGCTCAATGAGATGCCGCGCAACTGCGACACCACGGAACCGAGGCCGAACAGGTAGCCTGCAAACAGGAGCAACATGACCGCGGCGCAGACCGCCGCGACGATGCCCCAGCGCCTGACCCAGGGATCGGTCTGGCTGACGGCTTTCTCTTTGGGCGGCTGCCAGGCGGGCGAGAGCGGCCCAAAGTGCCCGCGGATGCGGCGGATCTTTTCGCCGGTGAGGTTCATGATTTGCGCCAGCTCGCCACGATTGCCGGCACTATAGCGGCCGCTAAAGCCGAGCAAGAGGCAGAGATAGTGAATCTCGATGAGGTCGGCCAGGTCCGCCGAATCGACGCGCCCCAGCAGTTGCTGCAAGCTGACGAAGAATTCCTCGCCCGCCGTGTGGGTGCCGAACAACTCGGCTTGCAGCGGTTTCCGCAGCCACTCCACAAAAATCGGATTTTGCGAATTGAGCACCGATTCATCGAGAAAGGCGACGG
>JADGNT010000581.1 GCA_017883345.1 Candidatus Solibacter sp.
TCCACCACTTCCTGCGCGATGCGCAGCGGCTGGTTGCCGGCTTTCACCGTCTCCCGGCTGTAGGCCTCGGCGAACTTCCCTAGCGCGCCCTGCATCTTGACGGGGTCGTAGACTTCGGTGACCAGCTTCCAGGAAGGCACGGGGATGGCGGACCCGTCCAGCGAGAGGGAGAACTCGCTGCCCAGCGCAGCCGCGAGATCGTTGCGAACATCGACGCCGGTCTGCTCGCGCAGGCCGCTGAGCGATTTCTCGGCCGACGCGGCCACGTTGCGGTTTTGCAGGCTTACCAACCCATCCACTATCGCGGCCGGGCTCTTCACCACGAACGCCGTGACAATGGTGGCCTCCGGCGAGACGTAATCCAGTGAGCCCATCGGAGAGGGGTCGGCCAGCCAGGCGGCCATCCCGGTGCGGGGGCCATCGAAGCCCAGCGCGGCGCGAGCTTCCATCTGGTGATTGATTTCCTTCTCTTCGGCGATGAAGTAGCGCGCACCGCCGGCGGCGGCGATCACTTGCCGCGGTCCCAGACTGGAAAGGTCCGCGCTCAAGAGGAGTCCGGCGCCATTCTGGTAAGATTCGTTGATGCGCGCATAGAACTGTGTGTTCTGGAAGCCGCCGGCGGGAGCGTCCAGACTCGGCGCAAACGCGGCGACGGCGTCGCGCGGACCAAAGGCCACCATCCCGTTGCGCTCTTCCACCGCGACCCCGGCGGGCAGATGTTGCTCCTTGAGGAACCCGGCAAATCCGGGGCGCTTCACTTCGGCGAAGAAGATCGGCAGTTGGGTTTTGCCATCGGCCCCGGTGAAGCCCGTGACCACAATCTCTTCGCCCAGGTAAACGCTAGCGGCGCGCAGTTTCTCCAGGATGGGTCCGGCGTTGGCGGCGTGGCTGCCCCACCAGGCGCGCAGTTCGGGGCTTTCCGACATCTTCTGGTTGAACACGTTCTGCGTCTGGCCCAGATAGCCGGCCAAGTTCGGGATGCTGGCGAAGAAGACCGTGGACGCGGGCAGGCGGCCCAGCAGTCTGCTGGCATACCGCAGCTCGGGCATGCGGATCTCGGCCAGGCCGGCGCGCAGGCTTTCCAGTTGCTGCGTGAGCTTCTCGCGATTGCGGCTCCAGCCGATATCGTCCTTCACCGAGACGGGCTCCAGGTTGGGGCTGGTCACGCTCTGATCGCCGGGGTGCAGAATCTTCTCGCTACTGTCCTGCGAGACGCGGACTTCGCCTTGGATGACGGAAACTCGTGAGCCTTTGACGCCACTGGTGACGCTGAAGACTGTTCCGGTGACGGCCACGCGGCAATCGGCGGTGGCCACATACAGATGGCCCCCACTGCGCCTGGCGGCCTGCACGATGATGCTGCCGCGTCCCAGGCGGATGGTGAGATCGCTAGAGGTCCGGGTGCTGGAGAATCCGGAACGTTCGCGCAGTTCCACCACGCTGCCGTCCTTCAATTGCAGCATGGCGTCGGAATCCTTGGCGGTGCGGATCTCGACGCCGTCGGGGAGGTCCTGGCCCGCGGCCAGCACCTGGATTCCCGTGGGCAGAATCTCATAAAGCGTGCCGTTGACGGCCTGCACGATGGCGCGGCCGGTGTGGTTGCCGTACTGGTCATATTGATCGAGGGCGAACCAGACGGAAAGTCCGGTGGCGGCGATTACGGTGGCGGCCACGGCCCAACGGGCGGTATAGTTGACGCGGCGCGGGGCGGCCGGCGCGGGCATGGAAACCACGCGTCCTTCGTACACCCGGCGGCAGGCGACGCACTCGTGCAGGTGGTCTTGCACCAGCAGGGCGCGCGCTGCCGGCAGATGGCCGGCCTTGAACTCGGGGATCAGCGCCTGGAAATCGGCGCAGGTGTGCAGCGGGGCATTCTTATCCAGCACCCCGGAGCACTGCGCGGCCAGGTTGGCCCACACGCGGGCGGCCGCGGCTTCCATCACCGCCGCGTCGACGGCGTCATCGCGGATTTCGATCATGGCTTGCTCCAGGGTAGGATCCAAGGGTTCGTATTCGGTGTTCATGCCACTCCTCCCATGTAAGCTATATATTCCTTCTGCAAACGATCGCGGGTGCGCGACAGCGTCACCGCCACGGTTCCCGGCGTGGTGTTGAGCAGGCGCGCGATTTCGGGGTTGTCTTTGCCCTCGAAGAAGCGCAGGGCGAACATCTGGGCGATGCGCGGATTGAGCCGGGCCAGTGCGCCGCGCAGCCAATCGCGGATCTCGTTGGAACTCTGGGCACGCTCGGGACTGCGCGAGGCGGGTTCGGCGAGCACCGGTTCCAGTTCATCCAGCGGAATGTGGCGGATGTTTTGCCGGGAGCGGACCAGATCGAGCGCCGCGTTGACCGCCGAGCGGTGCAGAAAGCTGGCCATGTTGCCGACCGGTTCGGCGGCGGCGTCGCGCTTCAACATGCGGAGAAAAACCGTCTGCAGGACGTCTTCCGCGTCGCCAGGGTTGCCGGTGATGCGGTAGGCGGCGCGAAACACCAGGGCATGGTGCTCGCGGAAGATCTGTTCCAGGTCCTGGACGGAGAGGTCGGCCGGTTCATTGGGTGCAGCCATCAGCGCTTTCATCCTATCGGTCTCATCCTACTGTAGATGACGCCGCCCAGACCGGGGAATTAGCGGGTCTGCAACGGGCAGGGGCTGAGGAGTGGGCCACCATTGGTCCGCTGAGGGTTTTTCCCACATGCAGCGCTGGGAACCTCCCTGATTTCAGGGTTCCGGGACGGATGAAAATGGGCGCTACAGTCTTACTGCTTGGCAGGCGCCGGCGTCCCGGAGATAAACGCCGGGGTCACGATCTGCACCTTGGCATCGCTATCGATCCCGCGCAGCCACTCGTCGGAGCGGGCGGTTTTCAGGTCGTTATAGATCTCGTCGCGCACCTCGGAAAGCGGCCGCACCGTGACTTCTTCGGCGCGCAGCAGGTAGAAACCGTTGGGCTGCTTGAGCGGTTCGCTGACGTCGCCTTTCTTGAGCGCGAACACCGCCGCGCGGAACGCGTCGGGGATGTTGTCGCTGCTGCGCAGCGTGGCGAAATCGCCGTCCTTCTCCCGCGAGGTCTCGTCGTCGGAGTTGTCTTTCACCAGCTTCACGAAATCCGCACCGCCCTTAATCGCGGCCAGCAGTTTGGCCGCTTTTGCCTTGGCTTCCGCTTCGGTCAGCGGTTTCTTGCCCTTGCTTGCGCTGCTCGCTGCCGCATCGTCGCTGAACGCGATATAGATTGCCTTGACCCGCACCTGGGTGTATTTCTGCTTGTTGGAATCGTAGTACTTGACGATATCGCCGGGTTCCACCACCACCCGGTTCATCGCGGCGTTGATCTCGGCGGTCAACAGCACATTCATCCGCGCGTAGGCCAGGGTCTCCTTGTAGGGGCTCTCCTGGTCCAGTTTTTCGTCTTCGGCCATCTTGCTCAGTTTGCGCATCAATTCCCACTGATGCAGCCACAGTTTGTGATCGCGCAATGCCATCTGCTGGTTGGCCGGCGGCAGTGCTTCATAAATCCTTCTGAACCCCCCCATGGTGAGCTTGGTGCCGTCGCCGAAGATGGCAACCACCGTCTCATCCGGGAGATCTGGCATAGAGGGCGGCGCCGTTGGCGCTACCGGCGCGGACTGTGCCCAA
Source organism: Candidatus Solibacter sp. (assembly GCA_017883345.1). Taxonomy (GTDB): domain Bacteria; phylum Acidobacteriota; class Terriglobia; order Bryobacterales; family Bryobacteraceae; genus Solibacter. The sequence goes on from JADGNT010000581.1 coordinate 3,635, forward strand.
ATCGCGCTGAAGCTTGCGAATGCGAGTAAACAAAAGACTTTCATAGCAGGATAGTCTCCAGTTTATCACGCCTCGCACGCCAACCCCAGCCTGGGCGCGCTTGTACTACCAGGTATTCATTTCTTCGCGCGCCGCGACGATTCTTGCGAGGCACTTTGTCGCAGCACCGTAGCGTAGCCTTCCAGGCTGGGGTGCCCTCTGGGCCGCCCCCATTCGTGGGGGCATTCTTCCTCCGCGCCGCCGCGTTATTCCGCCCCGGAGATCGTCCGTGTCATAGAACTCTGCGCGATGTTCCGTTTGCGGCTTGCCGCTATGCGGGGCAGCTTGGCAAGCTAATGCCACTCGTTTTTCCACTGTCGGCAATGCTGCGGAAGTTGTGGGGCAGACCCCCTGGTCTGCGCGGGACGCCTTCGTCCCGCATCTGGAACAAATGGGGTCAGCGTCTTGCAGGGTG
>JADGNT010000042.1 GCA_017883345.1 Candidatus Solibacter sp.
GCCCGGCGAGCGGCCAGGAATATATCCGCAATAATAAAAATAGTCCGACCTCAACGTTAGGATGCGGAAACGTCGATTATACAGGGCGGATGGTCCGCCCCCAAACCTTTGCTGCCGTTTGGCTTTCACAAACGAACGCGACCGCCCAACAGGAGTCCAAACACGGAAACGCGCCGACAGTCGCGGGCGCGGAAAATTCACGGGGCAAGCAGCGGACTGTGGTGGAATAGAGACCATGCGGGCGGTGGTACAACGCGTGCGGCGAGTGTCGGTAACGGTCGATGGTGAAACCGTCGGCGCGATTGGCCAGGGACTGCTGGTACTGCTCGGTGTCGCGCACGACGACGGCGAAAGCGACGCCGACTACCTCGCCGACAAGATCGCCGGCCTGCGCATCTTCGAAGATGCCGGCGGGAAGATGAATCGCTCGGTCGTGGACCAAGGCGGCGCGGTACTGGCGGTGTCGCAATTCACGCTCTTCGGAGACGTGCGCCGCGGAAAACGTCCGTCGTTCGATGCGGCCGCGCGGCCGGAGCAGGCGCTGCGGCTGTACGAATCCTTCGTGGAAAAGATTCGCGCGAAAGGATTGCGCTGCGAGACCGGAAAGTTCCAGGCAATGATGGATGTCGAATTGGTGAACGCGGGGCCGGTGACGATATTGCTGGATTCGAAGAAGGGATTCTAAGGTTTCAAGGTTTCAAGGTTTCAAGGTTTCAAGGTCTCAAGGTCTCAAGGTCTCAAGATTTCAAGGTCTCAAGGTCTCTGGTTTCTGGTTTCTGGCAGCCGCGGAGCGGCGAAATTCATTAGCCCACCGCGGCAGCGGTGGGTGAACGCGAAGCAAACCCTCCGAGCGCCAGCGGCGCGACACAGACAACAACCTTCTACTGCAGGTCGCCACGCTGGGGGTTGTAGTAGAAGTGGAAGCGCAACGCGAGGTATTCGCCCTTGAACTCGCTGGGCAGCGGCTGGAACGGACTCGATGAAGTAATGCCGCCGTAAGCGGCGCGGTCGAGCGCAATATCGCCCGAGGGACCGATGATGCGCAGGCCCGCCACCTGTCCGTTTTTCAAAATCGCAAACTCAATCGAGACCTTGCCGCGCTTCATGAGCGGCGCCCGGGCGACTTCCGGAATCAGGGTGTACCAGTTCTCGCGCACGACGTGCAGCACGCGCTGGAGATAGGGACCGAAGTCCACGCCCATGGTGTCGCTCATGATGTCCATGGGGCCAACGGCGCCGTGCGGAGTTCCCTCTCCCATCCCCCACTGCCCCTCGGAGCCGCCACCGCCACCGCGCGACATCGTCGCGGCACGGGCGGCCTGTTCGATCGCGGTACCGGCGGAAACCAGGCCGCCCCCGAAGGTAGTGCGCGGGAAGGCACTGGGCGGCGTTTCCAACTTGGCGGCGAGATTGGTGTTTTCCGGTGGACGCTGCGTACCGGGCTGTGGTGCCGGCGGTCCGGGCTGCGGCGGAGGACTGGCCTGGGCCATGGCCGGCCCGTTGCGGGGACCGGCGGGCGCGGGAGATCCGGGGCGCATCACGTCCCTCGGAGTTTCGATGGGACGGGTGTTGTCGGGATGACGCGCCATCGCGATCCGGTCCTTATCCGACAGGACGTTCGTGCTCGGGCGGACCTTGGGGTGCATCTGGTCGGACGGCATCTCCAGAAATGTCGCGTTGCGTTCGCGCAGCAGGTCTTCGGCGCTGGCGACCAGGAGACCGCCGCGCGCCGACATCCACTTGGGAGACATGGCGAGCGTGAAGGCGAGAAGCAAGTGGAAGATGAGGGAAATCCAGAAGGCCTCGCGCAGACGGGAACGCGCCAAGTCATCCTGCAGCTTGAGCAGGTGAATGGGCGAGTCGGGCGCCTCGATATCGTATTCGGGGGGCGCCGGGGCCGGCGAAATATTGAGGATCTCCATCAGGAACTTCTTCCGGACCGAAGCTGCCGGCGCGAAACAAAGCCCCGCGGAGCGGGATGCTCTTCATTTCGGGCTGAGCCGGCAGAGTTCTTCTTATTGTCTCATGGGGGCGGGCACACGTATTCCGTCTTCCCCGCACTAGGTAACCCGAATGGGCACGGCTAGTTGCGGATTGGGTGCGGGATAGAAGGACCTGCCAGGGGGTGCGTTTTCGATAAATAGAAAACGGCGAAAAGCACTTTTGATTGTCGATTGACGATTGCAAATCGGATTACTGAACGAGTGACTCAGGCCTTCGCAGCGGCTGTGGCGGAACGGACGATGGCCAGGGCAGTTGCGTCGTTGGCGCTGAAGGGGTCTTCCTCACCCACGGTGCGCGGTCCGCCGGGCACAAACCGGTGCTTGGGACGGCTCTCTATGAAGTTGCGCACCGATTCGTGCACGGCGACGCACAACTGCTGGCCATCGGTGAGCGGCGTTGCGGCAAGGGTCTGGCTCACCCGGTCCAATCCATATTCCTCGCCACCCGCCTTGGCTTCCACCAGGCCGCGCGAAACCAGCAGCAGCGCGGAGCCTTCCGACATGACACAAATATTCGCGTCGTGGGTGGCGTGCGAAAACAATCCGAGTGGCAGGCCGCTGGCGGGCAACGGGTTCACGCCGGCGCCGTCCTTCAGCAGCGGAGGAATATGGCCGGCATTGATGTACCAGAGCGTACCGGCGACCTCGTTGTAGGAAGCGAGGATACCGGGGGCGCAGCGGACACCGCCCGCCGCCGTAATAATGGCGCGGTTGATTTCGAGGAGCAACTGGGAGACAGCGACAGACTCGTTGACGTCGTCGATGGCGAAAAGGTCGGCGGCAGCGCGAAACGTTTCCTGCACCGCGGCGGCGATGTTGAGCGCCTCGGCGCGGCGTCCGGCAATGTCCAGCATGAGCATGAGCAGGCGCGGACCGGCGGAAATGTAGTCGTAGTAATCGCCGCCCTGGCGCGCGCCGCGATAAAGCGCACCGACAGTGATGGAACTCAACTGCGGAGCCTGCGGGCGCTCCGGGGTGCGCATCGTTCCTTTTGCTGCAGTCTTAGCGAAGGGAATCTTCATGACGGGGCCTGACGTGCGGGCCAAATTATCACAGGCAGTCGCCAGCCGCCAGTCGCAAGTCGCGAGTGCTGAGTCGCTGCCCGCTGACGGCTACTTTCCATATTTCACTTTCAAGTAACGGCCAATCGATTCTTCCAGCCCCGAGTATCCCTCGCGGATGGTCACGCGCAAAGCCGACTCCGTGGAACTGCCCTCACCGATTTTCTGCAAGATCGACTCCAGTTCCGGCATCCCGTACGTGTCGCGAATATACTCGGCGGCGGCGAGGGATTCATCGTAGGCGAGAACGGCTTCAAAGGGCGAAAAGCTGAGGAATGAAAGTTCCAGGCCGTTGAGCGGAATCTGCTGGCCCATCGCGTAAAGCTGCGCCAGGCGCGGGCCGCGGGTGGTACCGGAAGTGCGCGGCTCCATCAATTGCGCGATCCCCTCGTTCAGCCATTGCGGGCAGCGTCCGCCGGCAATCTGGCTGATGAAGGAGTGTGTCAGCTCGTGGCGGAGGACGCGGCGAAGTTCGGGCGTGACCTCGGTTACGCCCTGGATGGGGATGCGGAGGCGGCCGTCGTTGATGGCGCCCGACCACGCCGGGGCCTGGGTTACGTCGAAGAACGCCTGGTTGGTGTACAGCGAGACCGGAATGCTCGAGCGGGGCGAAACTCCGAGTGCGTTGACCAGATCACCGTAGGCCTTTTCGAGTTCAGCCTGGATGCTGGCACGAACGCCGTCCTCGATGCTGGCGCCCTCGAAGTGCACAACGAAGTGTCCGGTTTCGGCCTGGCGAAAGTCAGACTCGGCCTTCTCTTCGCGCTCGGCCTTGGCGACGTAAGCCTTGAGGGTTTCGTCCGGACGCAATTCCAGGGCGCGCTTCCATGCGCGGATGGCGTGTCCGTCGCCGTTGGAGCCGTAGTAGGCAAAACCGAGGACCGTCAAGGCATCGGCCGAGTTGGGCGCCAGGCGAGCGGCGCGTTCGGCGAAGGGGACGGCTTCCGAGGCGCGGCCCAGTTGAACCAGGGTCGCGGCGTAGTGGCTCAGGATGGTGTCGTTTTGCGGCGCGAAGGTGAGCGCGCGCTCGAAGTAAAAGCGCGCGCGGTCGCGATTGCCGCGCTCAAACTGGAAGCGTCCGGCGGCAAAGAAGCCGGCGGCGGTCGAATCGGAATTGCCGGCGCGCTCCAGCAAGGCGAGGGCTTCGTCGTCCACCTTGCCGTCGCGAATGATGCGCGAGGCCAGGCGGTCCGCCGCCGGCAGGCCGCGCGAGGGAGTGGTGGGAAGCAGCTCGGGATCCTGGACCAGGGCGCCCGATTCACGGCCGGGCCGCACGGCGTCACCGGAAAGCGGCCGGGATGGCTCGTTTTCAATGCGATCCACGAGCGACTTCGGAATTGCGTAGCGGTCCTCGCCGATGGTGTACTGGATGCGGCCGTTCTTCTCCGATACCGAATCGGCGACAATGGTGTGGCCGTTCTTCAAATAGATAGTGACATCCGCCAGACAAGGGATGGCGAAGACGAGAACGGCGATTACGCAGGATCGGCGCACAGGCGCGCATTCTAGCATTGTGAGAAGGACCTGAGAACGGTAGCGATGGAACGAGAGTCACAATCATTCCAGTTACTTTTTTGTTTGCGTCTCGTGCTGAAACGGAACAACCCCTGGACTCGCTCGGTTGCGGCGCTCGCGGTCACCCTGTTTCTTTGTGCGGGCGCGGCAGCGCAGATTCTCGAGAACCCGCCGCAGCCCGCGACGTCGGCGCCGCAGGCCCCGAGCACGCACGCGGGTCCGCCGGAAATCAGCGGCCCCGGCACGGCGCTGTACCGGAAACTGGCGGGCGCCCGTCTGGACCCGAAGGCGGTGTACTCGGTGCGCGACGCGTCGCTCGATCGCGAAGACCTGCACATCACGCTGGAGGACGGCATCATCGGCTTCCTGGAGAGCGTGGACGGACACGTGACCGGCGCCTTCTTCGAGGGCGTGGGCGACATCCTTGTCTTCCCTCCCGACCAGGCGGAACGCGGATCGCTGGCGCTGTTCACCGGCACGGCGGTCATGGAGGAGAAATTCACCTCCGCGTATTTCCGCTTCAACGACGACACCTTCGCGCAACTGCAGCCGCACCTGAATCCAGCGGAAGAGCCGCAGGCGTTTCTCGATAAGTGGAGCGCCCCGGCCAAGACGCTGGCCGAATCCGACACGCTGCGCCTGATGGCCAGCTACCTGAACCAGCCGCCGCCCGCCGGAGATCGCATGTTGCGCGCGCGCATGCAATCGCCAAAGCTCGGCGTGTTTGACGTTTACTTCGACACGCTCTCGGCCGAGCAGATCGCGCTCTTCCGTTTTAGTTACGGAGAGGGTGGGGTCGGGTATTACGACGTGCTGACCTCGTTTCCCATGCGCTCGGCGCGGCGGAGCGAGCGCTCGGGTGAAGCGGAGCGGAGCCTGGTGGAGAGCGTGACCACCCTCAATCGTCTGCGCATTCACAGCTACGTCGTGGACTCGAAAGTGGCGCCGCCCCAGACGCTGTCGGCGGAAGCGAAGCTCGACATCGAGGTGCGACAGAGCGGCGACCGGCTGCTGTTCTTCGAATTGTCGCGTTATCTCAAGGTACAAAAGGTCGAGGTAGACGGCAGGCCGCTGGAATTCCTGCAGAACATCGCCATCGAGGGCAGTGCGCTGGCGCGGCGCGGCAACGACGTCGTCGCGGTCATGGTCCCCGAGACGCTGAAGGCGGGCCAGCGTTTTCGCATGAGTTTCACCTACACGGGGGACGTGCTGTCGGACGCGGGCAACGGGCTGCTGTATGTCGGGGCACGAGGTATCTGGTTCCCGAACCGCGGCATGGTGATGGCGGGATTCGACCTGAAGTTCCGCTATCCGTCGGACTGGACACTGGTGGCGACGGGAAAGCGCGCGGAGCAGACCTCCGAAGGCGGCATGACCACGTCGCACTGGATTTCGGAACGCCCGTTGCCGGTAGCGGGCTTCAACCTGGGGCGCTACACGTCGGCGACCGCCAAAAGCGGCGACGTCCAGGTGGAAGCCTACGCGACGGCGGGCGTGGAACACGATTTCCTGGCACGACCTTCCGCTAACACGGCGGCGCCTGCACCCGCGCAGGACGCACCCGATCCGGCGCGCAATGCGAGCCGGGTGGCCGAGCAGGCCGCGCACGCCATCGATTACTTCGCGCGCGAATTCGGACCATTTCCCTACTCATCGCTGGCGTTGACGCAGATGCCCGGCAATTACGGCCAAGCCTGGCCGGGACTGGTGTTCCTGTCGAGCCTGGCGTACCTGTCGCGCGACGAGCTGGTCAAGGCCCGGATGAAGCCGGGCGACACGCTGCTCTACAGCGAGTTCATGACGCCGCACGAGACGGCGCACCAGTGGTGGGGCGACCTGATCGGCTGGAAAAGCTATCGCGATCAGTGGCTGGTGGAGGCGCTCGCCAATTACTCGGCCGTGCTCGCGCTGGAGAAGGACCACGCCGAGGACTGCAAGTACTTCCTCGAATACTACCGCCAGCATCTTCTCACCAGGAATGCCGGCGAAGAGGAGAACGCGAAGGCTGGGCCGGTGACGCTGGGGCAGCGGCTGAACTCGTCGCATTTCCCGAACGGATTCAATATCGTGAGCTACGGGCGCGGCACCTGGCTTCTGCACATGTTGCGCACGCTGCTCGACGATGGCGCCAAGCTGTCGCAGCGTCCCGCCGGCGAAGCGCCGTTCCTGCGCGTGCTGGGCAAGCTGCGCGAGCGTTACCAGGGACGGGAAATCTCCACCCGTGAATTTCAGATGCTGGTGGAGGAGGAGCTGCCGGCGTCGGTGCGTTACGAAGACCGGGCATCGCTGGACTGGTTCTTCGACGGCTGGGTCAACGGCAGCGCGATCCCGAAACTCGAGCTGAAAGATGTGCGCATCAACCGCAAGTCCGCGACGGCGACGGCGACGATCCTGCAAAAGGAAGCACCCGAACAGCTGGTCACGTCGGTGCCATTGTATGCGGAAACCGCGGCGGGGCTGAAGCTGGTGGCGCGTGTGTTCGCGGATGGACCCGACACCAAGTTGCGGATCAACGTGCCGAAAGGTACGCGCAAGCTGGTCCTGGATCCGTACAGGACAATATTGACAAGGCCGTAGTTACGCCGCGGGATGGCGTAGCTTCCTGAATTGGTTAATCCGGACTTTGCCTTCCGGGAAAACCGCTTCGATGAGCAGGTCTCCTCCCATCGCCTGAATCATCGAGCGTAGCGTACTGATGTACATGTCGGTACGCCGCTCCATCTTGGAAATGGAAGCCTGCTTGACGTTGAGGACGGTGGCCAGGTTCTCCTGCGTCAATTGACGGGCCTCTCGTAATTCATCGAGGGCCATTTCGGCCTTGTAAGCCTCGGCTTTCGCGCGCGAACGGGCGCGAGACTGGGGTGACATTTTGGCCCGCAGCTCAGCGAATTTTCTTGCCACGATTGCTCTCCGTTTTCAGCTCTTCAAGATGACGATCAAACAGCGCGTCGCCAATGGGCACAAAGCGATCGTACCAATCGGGCTTCCCTGTTTTGTCCCCGCCGATGAGCAGGATCGCCGTCCGCCTGGGATCGAACGCGTATAGGACACGCAAATGCGCGTCGCCAACATGCCCGCGCAATTCCTTCATGTTGGAATGCCGGGAGATAACGATCACGTCGGAATGGGGGCGCGGAAGCGTCGGCCCAAACTCCTCCAGCAGTTCTACTTTCGCACTGATTTCTTCCTGTTCCGGCGGAGACAGGGACTGCCACCACTGGCCGAACTCGTCGGTGTACTCGACGTCCCATGCCATGACCAATATAGCTCCTAGGGAATATTCCGTCAATGGAATATACGCGCCGAAGCGAAGCTCACTTCGTCGATTTCAGAAAATCTTCCTGGCACTGTTTCGCCGCCTGTTCCAGTGCGGGGAATGCCGGCGTGGCGCGCAGCTTCGCCAGCAGCGGGTCGGTGTAGAGGGCGACATTGGAACAATAGTGCGCGGCGATGGCGCTCTGGATAAGCTTCGCCGCCAGGTCCGTCTGTCCGCAATACGACAGGATGGCGCCGTGGTAGTAGCGCAGCTCGGCGTCGCGCAAGGCGAGCAGTTGCGGCGCAGCCTGGTCGGCCAGGCGTTTCATCTCGGCGGGGGCGACCGGCTTGACGCACGCCTGCAAGAGCGGGGCGAACCAGGTGGGGCCTGGCGGAATCTTGGCGGCCGCCATGCGCACCTCCTCCATGCGGCCTTCGCGCAACAGGATGAACGGAGAGACGCTTGCCGCCCATTCCGATCCGCTGTCCAGGTGCACGTACTCCAGCGCGCGCGTGGTGCGCCCCAGTTCGGCGAAGGCAAAGGAGCAGGAGCGGAAATCGTAGTTGCTGGGATCGAGCCCGAGCGCCGCGTCACATTCGCGGGCCGAATCGTGCAGCATCCCGGCATAACGCAAGACGTAGGCCACGGTGAAGTGGGCCTGCGCATTCTCCGGCCGCCGGGCGACCAGGTCATGGGCTTCGCGGTAAGCGTCGGCAATCTGGCCGCGCTCGGCGCGGATGCGCGCCAGGTGGGCGACCGATGAGATCAGGTTCGTATCGAGCTTGAGCGCCTTCTCATAGGCCTCCGCCGACTTGTCGAAGGCCTCCATGCCACCGCCCGCGTAGGTCGCGTCGTAGTAGTAGCGGAGGCCGAGCGCATCCCACGCCGGGGCGAACTTGGGATCGAGCGCGACCGAGTGCTCCAGCATCACGACGGCGGTGGAATTCGGCTCGGGATCGCGCGGGAGCGCCGCGCCGCGAAGATACAGGTCGTAGGCGTCGGCGTTGCGCGGTTGCGTCGCGCTGGAGAGCATCGCCGCCTGCGATCCGAGCGCGGGTAGCAGGCCGCTCTTCACATTGAATGCCAGGTCTTCCTGCAGGGAAATCAGGTTCTGCTGCGGGACGGTGAAGCTTCCCTGCCATAGCAGGCGGTTGCGCTTGACGTCGATCGCCTCGATGGTGATGGTCAGGCGCGCGCCCTGCGCCATGAAGTGTCCGGTCAGCACGATGGCGGCCTTGTATTCCCGGCCTGCCTGCTGCGGGTCGAATTCACCACGCATATACCTGGGCGCGGTCGGAACGGGGCGAATTTCCATGGAGCGCGTGTAAGCGAGGATCTTGACCAGCTCGTCCGCGAGCGCGAGGCGGAGGTAGTCCACGTCGGGATCACGCGCGATGTTGTTGAACGGCAGCACCAGGATGGTGTTATTGGCGGCCCCGGTCACGCCGCTGGAAGACGCTTGCTTGGCCCACCAGATGGTGACCGCCAGCAGGATGGTGGTGATCGCGCCGGCCGCGCCGAGCAGAATATAGATTTGGCGCAGGCTCAGCTTGCGAAAGGTCTTGCTGGGCTGAATGACGAGTTGGATATCGCTGTCCTCGGCCTGACGGAGTTCCATCTGGCGTCTCAGCCGGCGCAAATCCTCGGCGAGTTCACGCGCACTCTGGTAGCGCAACCGCCGGTCCTTTTCCAGCAGTCCGCCCAAAACCTGCTCCAGCCCCGACGGCATTTCCGCGTCGTAATTCGAGGGCGCCACCGGCCGCTGGTGCTGGATCGCGGTCATGGTCAAGACCGCGTTGTGGGCTTCGAAGGGCTTGTGGCCGGTCGCCGCCTCGTACAGCACCACGCCGAGTGAGAAGAGGTCGGTGCGTTCGTCGAGCGTCTGGCCGCGGACCTGCTCGGGCGACATGTACAGCGTCGTGCCGGGAATCGAGGTGAGATTCGTGATCGCTTCCGAAGTTGGGCGATGGGTCGCCGCAACCGGCTGCAACTCGGGTGCCCTGGGTTCGGCTTTCAGCTTGGCCAAGCCGAAATCCAGCACCTTGGTATGGCCGTGCTTGGTCAGGAAAATATTGCCCGGCTTGATGTCACGGTGAATGATGCCGAGCTGGTGCGCTGCCTCGAGCGCGTCGGCCAACTGAATGCCGTAATCAATCACTTCACCCGGCGGCAGCGGACCGCGGGAGAGCCGCTGCTTCAGCGTTTCCCCCTGCAACAACTCCATGACGATGATGGGAAGTCCGTTATGCGAGGCGATGTCGAAGATGGTGCAAATACCCGGGTGGTTCAGCGACGAGGTGGTGCGGGCTTCGAGCTGGAAGCGCTCCAGGGCCACCGGATCGCCGGACATGCTGTCGGGGAGAAACTTGAGGGCGACGCGGCGCCCCAGGCGGATGTCCTCGGCTTCATAGACTTCCCCCATACCGCCGCCACCGAGTTTCTGCACGATGCGGTAATGGGAGATGGTTTGGCCGATCACGCGGGGCTCCCCGGATTTCGCGAATCTGGAATGTTAGGACGCAAGCAGGGTGGGCGCAAGCAAAGACGGTGCACGGCAAAAAACCTAGGTCGGGCCCGGACCTGCCAGGCTGTTACAAAACTCTTTGTTCCATCGGTCGAGTGGAACAAGACCTCGAGTTTAGCGCCGCAGGCGCGATAGTCCATGGCCCGGCACGTGAGTGCCGGGAGTATGAGTGGGACAAAGCGCGAGTCCCGTTAGGGACGGCACGCGTTTCGTAACAGTTTGCTGCATGCTGGATTCCCGGACCCCTTATGCCGTATGCCCCAAACCACAACCTCGCCGCGGGTTACGCGCGAATCGAGGCGTCGCGTTGGGCCTTGGCCCCATATAACAAATTCCCAGCGCCGGAGAAGAATTACACCACGCGGCAGTCCAGCGGCCCAAGCAGGCAGTGGAAATCTGTGCTACAACGGAAGAGTGTCGCCAGCAACTTACGACAACTGAAGCACAAAGGTTTTTCAGCCCGAAAACCGGGGCTTTGGCTGTGTACGTGCGACACTGACTTTTTACTCCCCTTGTCACGAAAGGACCTGTATCGCCATGTGGAAGCCCACCAATCAGCCCAGCGGTCCGGCCGCAACGCCGGAGCCGCAGCGCCCCACCGCTCCCCCCTTCACTCCGACAACGGAACCGGCGCCGGCTTCGGCTCCGCGCAACGCCATCGTGAATTCGCAGGACCAGGCCACGATCGGCAAGTCGCTGGTCATCAAGGGTGAGGTCACGGGGTCTGAATCTCTCTATATCGATGGCCGCGTCGAGGGCTCGATCAACCTGCCCGGCAACCGCGTGACCGTCGGCCGCAACGGCGTCGTGAATGCCAACATTATTGCCCGCGAGATCGTCGTGACCGGAAAGGTACGCGGCAACCTGAGTGCCAGCGATCGCGTGGACATCCGCAACGAAGGCTCGCTCACGGGCGACGTCGTGGCGCAGCGCATCAGCATTGAGGACGGCGCCTTCTTCAAGGGTGGCATCGACATCCGCAAGCCCGGCCAGAAGGCCAATGGCGAAGCCGAGAAGGTCGAAAAGGCCCCTGTCGAGCATACCCCCGGCGCCGGCGCACGGGCGTAAGTCCATTTCCAACTTGCTGATTTCTGATTTCTGTTTTGCGGCATGGCATTGCAGAAGTCAGAAATCGGGAATCGGAATTCTGAAATTGTTTGCAACCATGCATCGGTATCGGCGGCCTTATGTTTGAGAAGCTGCTCCAAATCCTGAGAATCGCCTGCTCTCACCGGCACACCTCGAAACCGTATGCCGCGGCGGTCGGCAGCGACACGCGTTCCAGCGCCGAATGGGAGAGCATCGGCACCGGGCCCGGGCACTATATCGTTTGCCTCGATTGCGGAAAGAAGTTCGCCTACGACTGGGCGAACATGCACATCGTGCACTAACTTCCGCTTGTCCTGAGCCCGGGCTGGTGGCGGTTGCCCCACCCTTCCGCCCGGGTTTGGCGGAGGGTGGGAGTTTCTCAAACACCATCAGAAATATTCACCACGTCACAGATAACGCGCGGGGGCTGGCCCATCCTTTCTGTGAACGAATCTAAACCTGATGGTTGCCCCACCCTTCCGCCCGGGTTTGGCGGAGGGTGGGGGTTTCTCAAACACCATCAGAAATATTCACCACGTCACAGATAACGCGCGGGGACTGGCCCATCCTTTCCGTGAACGAATCTAAACCTGATGGTTGCCCCACCCTTCCGCCCGGGTTTGGCGGAGGGTGGGGATTCCCCCAATCAGAAATCAGAAATCGAAAATCAGAAATTCCCCGTCACACTCACCCGTGCTCCACATCACTGACGCGCCCTTCCCCATTCTTCTAAACTCACCTCGTGACATTGAGGGAGTAGTGTCCCTCGTGCACGCAGTTTCCCCATGTCGGCCTGTATCTCCTTTCCGACGGATCTTGCAGGCAACTCCCTTAGACCCCGCGCCTCTGTGGGATTTCTCGCTTTTCCGGCATTTTCTCTGGGACGTCTGGGAAAACCGGGGGGTGGGGTACTCGCGCGAGATTGCCGCCTCGGGACTCAGCACTCAGTTTATGGTTTAGTTAACTTGAAACTGAAACTTGAAACTGAAACTCGCTGGGTTACTTGGGCTTATTTTGCTGATTCCACACGGGCGCACAAAAAACTGGATGCTAATAACCCGCCGATCACTTACAACTTTGGTTAACCCGTCGCACAGTTCGGTTTTGCGGCGATCCGCAGGCGCGTACTGCGCCGCATCGACTCAACGGTGCTGGTACTCTTCGGGGGGCCACCACCAGAATCCTCGGGGCGCTAAATACCCTAACTCCACGATATATCAGCTACTTGTAAGGCGACCCAAGCTATCGGTCAAAATCAAGATTGCTGTGGAAAAGATTCCAGTTATTAGATAAAAGGTAACGGTGTGACTTGTCGTATCGGCGGTGAATGTATGCTGCGGAATCGGTAGCCATGGGCCTGAGAAAAAGACCGCGCATCAAGATGGTCGTTCCCATCCACATCTGGGGGACGGACAGCGTCGGAAAACCGTTCAACATCCTGGCATACACTCTGAACGTTAGTAGTGCGGGAGCGCGCATTGGCGGGATCAAGGTCCCATTGGGGGTGGGTGATGCGCTCACTGTCCAGTACAAGGAGCAGCGCGCATTATTCAAGGTCGTCTGGCTTGGACGGCCGGGCCATCCGACGCAGGAACAAGTCGGCGTCACGCTGCTGGAGCAGGACCGCCAGATTTGGGCGGAAATCCATGAGCCGCAGGCGTTCCTGGATGACTTTGTCGGCGAGCGTTCTCACCACCCAAGCCCGCCACCGCCGCCGCCGCCTCCAGCGCCGACCGAGGCGCCCCCGGTACCGGTAGAAGTGGTGGAAGGCGCAGAAGATGCCGCATCGTCCGCGGAGTCGGTACCGCAGGAAGCATTGCGAGTTCTCGCCGGTTTCAAGTCGTCCCGGGATCCC
>JADGNT010000582.1 GCA_017883345.1 Candidatus Solibacter sp.
TCAGCGACGCGGAATCGTTGGTCGCGCCGGATACCGAGGACTATTTCGTTTCCATCCGGGAGGAAAGGGATGTGAGTTTCGAGATCAAACAAATCGATTATTCCGAGAAGTTCACGCGTGCCCAAGTGGCGGCTGTGTGCGACCGAAACGTCATGATGGAAGGCTTCGCCGGCCATCCGCTAAAAACGCCGGTGTCGAGCGCCTGGAAGCTGGAGCACGGGAAGTGGTACTGGTATGTGGATCGGACTGCCCCGCAGATGACGCCATTCGGCATCATCGGGGCCGCCATGGCGGCGGCAGGCGTCGGCGCCCCGGTCGATCAGCCGGCCCAACCCGCCGCAGTCCCTACTCCGGCCGCCCTCCCCACTGTGGATGTGGCGCTCCACAAGGTGAGTGCGGACAAGGAATCGCTCGTGTTGAAGGCCGGCGAATCCGCCACGGTGACCTTCTCCAACAGCGCGCAGGGCACGATGAGCGTCTCTGTGTACGGCGGCCCGCCGACCATCGAGGTGACGCCCGCACGCGCCGACTTGCCGCAGAACGGCAAGGCGACCGTGACGGTGAAGGCCCTCGAAGGCGCCGAATCCGTGGTCCTGAACTTCCAAGTCGGCCCGACCGGGGAATTCATCGCCATCAAGGTCGTCATCAACTAACCGGCATTATGGGATTCCGTCTGGTGGTGAACTACCGCCCGCGGGGCGATCAGGAAGCCGCTATCGAGGAACTTTCGCGGGGGGTGCGCGAGGGGGAGCAGCACCAGGTTCTGCTCGGCGTCACGGGGTCCGGAAAGACCTTCACCATGGCCAAGGTGATCGAGGCCGCCGGCCGGCCGGCCCTGATCCTGGCCCACAACAAGACGCTCGCCGCGCAGCTCTACCACGAGTTCAAATCGTTCTTCCCCGAAAACGCGGTCGAGTACTTCGTCAGTTACTACGATTACTACCAGCCGGAAGCGTACATCCCCTCGAGCGACGTCTACATCGAGAAGGAAGCCACCACCAACGACGAGCTTGACAAGCTGCGGCTCTCGGCGACCAAGTCGCTGTTCGAGCGGCGCGATTGCGTCATCGTGGCCAGCGTGAGCTGCATCTACGGCCTGGGCTCGCCCGAAGCCTATTACGGCATGTTGCTGATGCTGGAGAAGGGGCAGAAGATTTCGCGCAACCAAATCGTTTCCAAGCTGGTCGAGATCCTCTACGAACGCAACGACGCCGATTTCCGCCGCGGGACGTTCCGCGTGCGCGGCGACGTCATCGAAGTCTACCCCACCTACGACGACGACGCCTTCCGCATCGAGTTGTTCGGCGACGAAGTGGAGAGCCTGGCGCAGATCGACCCGCTGCTCGGCCGGGTCAAGCAGACCTACCAGCGGCTGCCCATCTATCCGAAGACGCACTATGTGATGTCCGAAGAGACCAAGCTCCGCGCCATGGAGAGCATTCGCGAGGAGCTGACGTGGTGGCGCGCGGAGCTCGAGAAGCAGGGCAAACAGATCGAAGCGCAGCGGCTCTACCAGCGCACCATGTTCGATCTCGAGATGATGAAGGAGATCGGCTACTGCCATGGCATCGAGAACTACTCGCGGCACTTCTCGGGGCGGCTGCCGGGCGAAGCGCCCCCGACCCTGCTGGACTACCTGCCGCACGACGCCCTCATGTTCCTCGACGAGAGCCACCAGACCGTTCCGCAGTTGCACGGCATGTATCACGGAGACCGCTCGCGCAAGGAAACGCTGGTCTCGCACGGCTTCCGCCTCCCCAGCGCGCTCGATAACCGTCCGCTGACGTTCGAGGAGTTCGAGCACCGCGTCAATCAACTGGTATACGTCTCCGCCACGCCCGGCCCGTACGAGTTGACCAAGTCCGCGGGCGTGGTAGTGGAGCAGATCATACGGCCCACGGGACTGGTGGACCCGAGCGTGGAGATCCGTCCCGTGAAGGGCCAGGTGGACGATCTGCTGGGTGAGATCCGCAAGCGCGCCGACGCCAATCAGCGGGTGCTGGTGACTACGCTCACCAAGCGCATGTCGGAGGACCTGGCGGAGTACTACTCCGAAGTCGGCGTCCGCTGCCGGTATCTGCACTCCGAGGTGAGCACGCTGGACCGCATCAAGATTCTGCGCGACCTGCGCCGCGGCGAGTTCGACGCGCTGATCGGGATCAACCTGCTGCGCGAGGGGCTCGACCTGCCGGAGGTTTCGCTGGTGGCCATCCTGGACGCCGACAAGGAAGGCTTTCTGCGCTCCGCGGGCTCGCTGATTCAAACCATGGGCCGCGCCGCGCGCCACGTGGAAGGTCACGCCATTCTGTACGCCGACGTGATGACCGACAGCATGCGCAAAGCTCTCGGCGAGACCTCCCGCCGCCGTACCGTGCAGCTCGACTATAACGAGCGTAACGGCATCGTACCGCAATCCATCGTCAAGCCCATCGACATGTGCCTGGTGGCCGTGGCGGAGGGGGATTACGTGACCGTCTCGTTGGAGGAAGACGAAGACGTCGAAGGCCTCACCCCCGACGAGCGCCAGCGCTTCGTCGCCGAACTCGAAGATAAAATGCGCGAGGCCGCCCGCAAGTTCGAATTCGAAAAAGCCGCCCAGTTGAGAGATCGGGTGAAGGCCTTGAAGCTGGTGTAGCGACTGGACCGCGCGGGACGCCCGCTGCCGGATGTGGATGGAGGGACTACTCCGGCCCGATGCGCGAAAAGACGAAAATGCGTCTGTCACGTTTTCCCTGAAAAGTGCGTTGGTCCGAAAACGGCTTTCGGCACAGCGGTCAGCAGTCAGCGGTCAGCGATCAGCCAAAGGCGCCTCCGTACCTCCGTGTTCCGGCAGCCCCCAGCCTTTACCTTCGATAACACGGCTCGCGATCGGCAGGACGGGCGCGCTTCCTTGGTGGCGCGCTTCGACTTCCCGGTCTTCCGGAATACCCGGAGCGCCAGCGAGGTCCAGCTTCAGTCCGGAGACCGAGGCTTCGGGACCGGGTGCGGGAACGGGGTCTTCGGGGGGAGATGGGTTCGTTTCGTCAACGGTACAAGTGGGTTCGGTTTGTTCGGGTTGGGCTTCGGAAATGGCTTCGTTTGGTATTTCCGCCCGCAGGGCCTTCAGCCTGTCGAACTCCTCGACCGCGCGGCGGTAGTGTCGTTCCGTCTGGGCTTGATAGCGCAGGCACAAGGACCAACTGTTGGACTTGCCGGCCATGCGGTGGAAGCCTTCGCCCAGCAGGTAGTTGCGGTTCTGCGCGCGCGTGATTTCGATATCGCCATTCCCGGCGAGTTCTTCGTTCATGAGGACTATGGGTTCCCCGAAGGGGTCGTAGCACGAATTGAGGCAGGTGGTAAAGAGGCCGGATTCGAGGCGCGCGGCACGGAGGAGAGCCTGCTGGGCGAGGGCGATGCGCTCGACGGCGAAGAGTTCCTGGGAGTTGACGGGCTGGTAGAAGGCCACGAGGTCGTCCTTGAGGTTAGCGACTTCATTGAGGTCTTCGAGGCGGACGACGGCGTAACTGAAGGCGGTGAATCCGTGTTTGCGGGCGTTCTGGGCGGAGCGGGTCTTGCCTTCCGGGGTACGGGGGCCGGTAGACTTGGCGGCATTGGCGCGATTGGCGGCGAGTTGCTCCGGGGAGACGGTGTTTTGGGAGTTCGGCATGCGGTTATCCTTCCGCTTTCAGAGTTAGCACGGGGAGGGGCTTGAGTCTGAAACTCGCCGGCGGTCAAGTGATGGGAAAGAAAGGGGTTATTTGGTGAAAAGTATTGGTGACCAGCGCCAGGGGGGTGCATCGATCCAAGGACCCTTGCGGAGTGGGAGCAAGGACGCGAGTAGCCGGATGCGATGACTCGCGCGTACTTGGCGGCCATCGCGCTGCTGGTGCGAAGGGGATTTCGCGACAGGTATCGGTGATCGGCCTCAGCGCGGCCAACTTCCGGATCGCGGACTACACGGGAGTGATCCTGCCAGGCTCCGGGGACGGACCAATTACCCCGTTTGCGCCACCGCTCCGGACCGCCCCGGAAACTGGGTAATTGGTGGCTGTCCCGTTTCCTCCCGGGTAATTGGTGGCTGTCCCGTTTCCTCCCGCGGGTAATTG
>JADGNT010000583.1 GCA_017883345.1 Candidatus Solibacter sp.
TCTTGGCGGCATTGATGCCGCCCTGCGCCGCGATACTGTGCGCGCGCCGCGGGGAATCCTGGAAGCAGAAGCAGTCGACGTTGTAGCCCAGTTCGGCCAAGCTCGCCGCCGCGCTGCCGCCGGCCAATCCCGAGCCCACCACGATGATGGTGTACTTCCGCTTGTTGGCCGGATTCACCAGCTTGAGATTGAAGCGATGACGGTCCCATCGCGTCTCGATCGGGCCGGAGGGAGAATTCGAATTGAGTTCCATGCTGGCGTTTCTCTCTTATTTGACCTATTACTTGACCAGGCCAACCATCACCGCGATCGGGATGGAGCAGTTGCCGATGCCGATCAGGATGGCGAAAATGGCCGCGCCCGTTTTCAATTTCGGAGTGTAGCGCGGGTGGCTGAAGCCCAACGACTGAAACATGCTCCACAGCCCGTGATACAGGTGCAGGCACAACAGACAGATGGCCAGGATGTAAAACGCCGAGATCGCGGGATTGGAAAACCCGGCGATCACGTTGGCGCGCACGTCCGGCTCATTGGGCGCGATCTCCTGCAACGGTACCACCGCGCCCACGGTGAGGTGCAGCACGTGGAAAATCACGAACGCCGCCACAATCGGCCCGCTCCAGATCATGGTGCGGGAGGCGTAGGTGGCGGCTGCGTCGTCCTTCTTGACGTAGGCCACCGGGCGCGCGTCATGCTTCAGTTTCCAGAGCTGGAGGGCGGCCACGATGTGCAATCCTACCGCCACGAGCAGCGCGCTGCGCGCCACCCACAGCAGCCCGGCATTGGCCGGATTGTGCAGGAAGGCGGCGTATTTATTGATCTGTTCGGGGTCGCCATAGATCTGCAGGTTGCCCAGCAGATGGGCTACGACGTAGCCAAACAGGATCACACCGGTCAAGGCCATGATGGCCTTCTTCCCGATGGGGGCTTCATAGAAGCCGACGACGCGATGTACGGGATTGATCGCAATAGCACTCATGCGGAGGTCCTTTGTTTGTCGCAAGCCGTTGGCAGGGATGCAAAAAACAGCACTGTAGATTTCAAACTTGTAGTATAACCCTGCGACACCGCAGTGCAGGACATCGAGGCCGGTATCGGACCTTAAATCATGTCTGTCCCCAGGGGATCAGTCTTTGACGGCGACGACGTCCACGGCGAAACCGGCGTCCATGCCGGGCAGGCCTTCGAACAAAACCAGCGATCCGGCGGAAGCGGCGAAGAATTCGGTGCGCAGCTTGCGCACCTGGGCCGCGAGGGAATCGAACAATGGGTAGTAGTGGGCGAAGGCCACATCGCGGCCGGACACGCCGCTGGCTTCGAGCGCCTTTTGCATGCGCCCGAAGGCCAGGCGCGAATTGGCTTCCTGATAGCCATAACTGACCTGCGTGCCGGTGAGCACGACATGCTGGGCGGCGACCAACGCGGCCAGGGGCTCGCCTTTCTCCGGCTGGAAGGAGACGCGTTTGCCGGTGTTCCAGCGGAGTCGCGCGACGGCTTCGCAGGCGGCGAGAGCGCGCGAGGGGGAGCGCTGGGTTTGCAGGTAGTCGATCGCGGCCCGGGGATAATCGGCTTCCACCAGTTTCCGGGTGGCGGCGAGATTCTCCAGGGAACTGAGGAAGCAGGTGACGCGCACGACATCGGAGGACTCGGAACCGGCGGTTTTGAGGGCGCGCTTCAAGCGGTCGAGCGATTGCGCGGCGAGCGGTGCGACGGGGTCGAGCGGATTGTCGCTGGTGGCGACGGGGGCGGACAAGAAGACCAAGCCATGCGGGCTCACCTCCTTTTTTCCGGCGGCAATGGCCTCCAGGACCACCTGCGCGCCTTCGAGCGGCAGGCCGCCGGATTGGATCAAGCTGAGCGCGGGCAGCGGCAATCGGCGGTCGGTAAAGACTTCGCTGACCAGGTCGCGCACGCGGCGCAGGTCGCCGGAGCCGGCGACGAAGGCGCGAATTTTGAGCACGGGGTTGCCGCCGGTTTCGCGGGTGAGGGCTCTGAGGGCGTCGCGCACCTGGGCGGAAAGCAGGCCGCGCGAGGAGAGGGGAGTGACGTGGAAGGTGAGGCGGCGGGTTTCGCCGGTGACGGCTCCCGGCAGTTCCTTGGGAAGTTGCAGGACCTGGGTAATTTCTTCCTTCTTGGGCTTGGTTTTTTTCTGTGCGCCCTGTCCAGGAGCAAGCACGAGGCAGCAGGCCGACGCCACGAGCGCCAACCCTTGGATGGTGTTCCTGGAGGTTCGCGTTGCCGTCAATGGCGCTGGGGCGTGGGCCGGTATCATGGGCTGGATTTTCGCGCAACGGCGCTAGGGCCGCTTCCGCAATGGTTAGAAAATAGGATTGTAGCAAACGAGGCGTTGGCCGAATGCCGGCGGCGGCCGGCGGTTCACGCTGCCGGCGGGTTGAGGAACAGCCTCTTCTCGATTTCGACCAAGCGGCCTTCCACCGTGTTGAAGCGCCCTTCCAGGGCGGCCTGACGTACTTCCAAGGCCGCATCCCGCAACCGCGCCTGCTCTTGGTAGGGAAGAAACGCTTTCAGCAGTTCGGTCTGCATATCGCGCATGCGCTCTAGGAGGCGCTCTTCCATACCCGTCATCCGCTCGTCCATGCCGGTCAGGCGCTCGTCCACGCCGGCCAGCAGTTCGATCTTCATCTCGCGCATCCGCTCGTCGAGTTCTCGGATATCTCGCTTGGTTGCTGGAGTGTCTTCCGGGGCCATGGGTTGATTGTAGCGCAGAGCCCGGTCTTTCCCAAGACCGTCCAATGTGGTATGGTATGGCTGAGTGGAATTCCAACCAAAGCTAGATCCCGGTGCCGAGGCGCCGCTTTATCGGCAGTTGTCCGAGCAGATCGCCCAGCAAATCCGCTCCAGGCTGCTAGTTCGAGGCGAGCGG
The DNA here is from genome assembly GCA_017883345.1 of Candidatus Solibacter sp. GTDB lineage: Bacteria > Acidobacteriota > Terriglobia > Bryobacterales > Bryobacteraceae > Solibacter. Next base: position 2,885 of record JADGNT010000583.1, read on the forward strand.
CTACCGGCCACTCGCGAATTGGCTGGCTTGCTTGGACTGAACCGGACCACGGTTTCGGCAGCCTATGAAATTCTCGAATCCGAGGGCTTGATTTCGGGGCAGGTGGGTCGCGGGAGCTTCGTGACTGGGGGTGCCGGGTCGGCGGGCCGAGTGGATTGGAATGGACTGCTGGAGCGGAGCGACACTTCCATAGCCGGGCCCAACGGCGGATGGAGCAAGGACGTGATCAGCTTCGCGGTTTCGCGGCCCTCGGGGGACTTGTTCCCGCTGGATGAGTTTCGCGCCACCTGCGCCACGGTGCTGGCTCGCCGGGATCTGGCGGACATTTTGCAACTGGGTTCGCCGAGCGGATACGAACCTTTGCGGCGCTACCTGATGGAAGAGGCGCGGCGCCAGCAGGTGGCGGGTCCGGGGGACGACCTGCTGATTACCAACGGCTGCCAGCAGGCGCTGGACCTGATTGGGCGGGTGCTGCTGCGGCCGGGCGACACGGTGGCGGTGGAAGACCCACTCTACACCGGCTTGAAGAATCTGCTCACCGGAATGGGCGCGCAACTCTGCGGAGTCCCGGTGGGCTCGGGCGGCATGGATGCGGTGCAACTGGAGCGGGTGCTGGAGCGCGAGAAGCCGCGGTTCCTGGTGGTGACCTCGAATTTTCAGAACCCCACCGGGGCGACTCTGCCGCTGGCCGGCAGGAAGGCGCTGCTGGATGCGGCGCGCAAGGCGAGTGTCCCGGTGATCGAAAACGACGCCTATGGCGAGTTGCGTTACTCGGGCGAGCCGCTGCCCGCGCTGAAGCAACTGGACGAGGGTGGCGGAACGGTGCTGTTGCGGAGCTTCTCCAAAGTCAGTTTCCCCGGACTGCGGGTAGGCTGGGCGGTAGGGCCGAAACCGCTGATCGACCGTTTGCGGCATGCCAAGGAAGCGGCGGATTTGCATACCGATCAACTCTCGCAGGCGGTGCTGCTGGAATTTGCCGAATCGGGCCGGCTGGAGGCGCATCGTGCGCGCATGCGCCAGGCGGGGAGCGAGCGTTTGGCGGCCACGCTGGAGGCCTGCGCCAAGTACCTGCCGGCGGGCACGCGCTGGACGCGTCCGGAAGGCGGCATGAATGTCTGGGTGCGGTTGCCGGAGCCGCTGGACGCGGGTGAGTTGCTGGCCCGGGCGCAGCGGGACGGCGTGGCATACATGCCGGG
>JADGNT010000584.1 GCA_017883345.1 Candidatus Solibacter sp.
GCCGCCGCGATAGGTGTTCTGTCCGTGTCCCGCCGAGATGCCCTTGCTGACGATGGTCGAGGTGGTGTTCTTCCCGATGTGGATCATCTTGGTGCCGGTGTCGGCCTGCTGCCAGTTGTTGGTGAGGGCGACGGAGTAGAACTCGCCGACGGAATTATCGCCGATCAACAGGCAACTGGGGTACTTCCAGGTGATGGCGGAGCCGGTTTCCACTTGCGTCCAGGAGATCTTGGAGTTGACGCCGCGGCAGGCGCCGCGCTTGGTGACGAAATTGTAGATGCCGCCCTTGCCGTCTTTGTCGCCGGGATACCAGTTCTGGACGGTGGAATACTTGATCTGCGCATTGTCGAGAGCCACCAGTTCCACCACGGCGGCGTGCAACTGGTTGGTGTCGCGCATGGGCGCGGTGCAGCCTTCCAGGTAGCTGACGGTGGCGCCTTCGTCGGCGACGATCAGGGTGCGCTCAAACTGCCCGGTGTCCTTGGCGTTGATGCGGAAATAGGTGGAGAGCTCCATGGGACACTTGACGCCTTTGGGGATGTAGCAGAAACTGCCGTCGCTGAAGACGGCCGAGTTCAGTGCCGCGAAGAAATTGTCGCTGATGGGGACCACCGAGCCCAGATACTGGCGGACCAGGTCCGGATACTCCTTCACGGCTTCGGAGAAGGAACCAAAGACGATGCCGACTTCGTGCAGCTTGGCCTTGAAGGTGGTGGCGACGGAAACGCTATCGAACACGGCATCCACCGCGACGCCGGCGAGGATGGCCTGCTCCTGCAAGGGGATGCCGAGCTTGGCGTAGGTCTTGAGCAGTTCCGGATCGACATCGTCCAGGCTCTTGGGGCCGTCGCCCTTGGGCTTGGGCGAGGAGTAATAAATAATGTTCTGGTAGTCGATCTTGGGGTAGTGGATGTTGGCCCACGTGGGCTCTTTGAGGGTCAGCCAGTGGCGGTAGGCCTTGAGGCGCCATTCGAGGAGCCATGCGGGCTCGTTCTTCTTGGCGGAAATCAGGCGGACGACATCTTCGCTCAGGCCGCGGGGAATGGCATCGGCTTCGATGTCGGTGACGAAACCCCACTTATATTCCTGATTGGCAAATGTTTCGATGGTGTTGGTGGAATCGCTCACCCGGATATGCTCCTAAACTGCTGGCCTATTATCAGATTAGCCAATCTATACTTTATAGTCAAGATTACTCATCTAATGGATGCAGTGGCGGGGCGAACGGGTGCGAAAAGAGTGCGAAATGCGCAGCGGGGGGAACTCCCAACTTGGCAGCACGCCCGGGGTTGGGGGGGCTGGGTTCGTATCCGAAGGGCACAAGCGGTTGTATTTGGTATGGGTTGGCGCTGAAAATGGCTTCGTTTGGTATTTTCGTCGGTGAGGCTTCGAAGTCGGGGGTGTGGAGGCGGGCTGCGGAGGGGGTGTCGAATTGGGCTGAGGCGTGCGGCATGCGGTGACGTTCCGCTTTGAGGAATAGCACAGGGCGGGGGTCGAGTCCGAAATACGGTGGTGCCAAGTGATGGGAAAGAAGTGGGTTATTTTCGGCAAGCGGAGGTCACTGTTAAAGGTTTCTTCAGTTTCGCGGCCGAAAAAGCTGGAGGGAAGAGGTGACGCCGGAGGCCGAGAAAGTGATGAAACCGCACGGTGAACTAAACCTGGGCGGGAAGGTCGACATCGAAATGGTGAGCAACTTTGGACACTCGGTTGACGATCTATCACCAGCGACCTTGCGTGCCATGGTCAAGCGCCGCATGGGCAGCTAAAGCATGCCCCACCGCAGCATCACACTCCGGTGACTCCGTTTCCATATCACTTGCCCGCGCAAACCGTTGATCTGGCCGCCAGTCGTTCACCTTCGCGGATCGGAAAAACGCGGGTGACTCCTGGAACGCGCACAGGGCCGTGCCGCGGTCCGGGATCCGTCCCGGGACGTCCGCTTACGGACGCTTTGAGGGCCAAATATCAAGTAGAGTTCGCGCTCCCGAAATTTCCAGACCCGGTCAACCGCACAGGACGGAGCGCCCTATGGGTTCTCCAAAGGCAGGTTCGGAACAGGGTTGCGGTCGGGTAGGGGCGCGCGTGCAGCTTGCGGGCAAAAGCGGTTCAGCACGCTGGCGGCGTTGCATCCGATACAATGAACGATGTGGGGACACAGACAGAGACCAATCCGCCGGGAGTGCGGGCGCGCCTATCGGCGCTGACGGCGGATGTGCAGCGCGGGTTCGTGGCGGAGTGGGCGGTAACCATCATCCTGCTGCTCTTCGGCACGACTACGCTGGTGCAGGCGTTCGTGATTCCAAGCGCTTCGATGGTGGGCACGCTGTTGATCGGCGATCACGTACTGGTGGACAAGCTGGTGTACGCGCCGGCGGGCGTATGGGGCAAGGCGCTGCCGTACCGGGAGCCGCGGCGCGGCGACATCATCGTATTCCGCTATCCGCTAAACATCTCGATGGATTACGTGAAGCGGGCGATCGGGGTTCCGGGGGACCATATCCGGCTGGTGAACAAGCAACTGATGCTGAACGGCCACCTGGTGAACGAGCCGTACACGCTGCACAGCCAGCAATACCCGGACGCGTACCGCGATAACTTCCCCGCGAACGCGCGTGCGATGCCGCTGCGGCCGCGGGCGGCGGAGATGATCGAGCAGTACGTGGTGAACGATGAACTGGTGGTGCCGCCGGGGTACATATTCGCGATGGGGGACAATCGCGACGACAGCGACGACAGCCGGTACTGGGGGCTGGTGCCGCGGGAGAACATCGTGGGGTCGCCGGTGGTGATCTACTGGAGCTTCGAAGCACCCACGGCGGACCTGACGAACGGGAACATCGGTTTCGACCACATCATGGATGTGGTAACGCACTTCATTACGAAGACGCGCTGGACGCGGACGTTCCACCTGACTCGCGGGTATCCGCTGAAGTAGCGGTTGGCAAAGTGGGACAGACGATGGCCTTTTGTCGTCTGTTGGGATTGGCCTTCGGCCCGCGAAACTTCATGAAAAATGGTGGGGCATGCTTTAGCTTGCCAGCCGGCCGGAGGCCGGCCCTGCCGGTGATTTTTCGATCCTGGCGCCCAGTCAGGGTTTGGCCGGCTCGAAAAGCGCGCAAATGGCGCCAGCGGGATCCTCGATTACGCAGAAGCGGCCATTGGGGCCCATGCGGGTCGCCGGACGGAGCAACTTGCCGCGGAGTTCCTGGCAGCGGCGGATGCTGTGGTCGAGATCGTCAACGGTGATGTAGATCAGCCAGACGGGGGGCAGTCCGGCATTTTCGCCGCGGGCGTGGCAGATGCCGGCGACGGGTTGAGGCTCGCCGGGCGGGTGCATGCAGAAATCGTGGTAGTCGCCCATTGGCACGGGCGAAGGGGTCCAGCCGGTAACGCCCTGGTAGAAATCACGCAGTGCGGGAGCGTCGGGGACGGTGAGATCGATCCAACCGATTTGTCCGGGCATGCGGTGAAGTATATCGCCGGCCCGGGCTACTTGCCGGCAGCGAACCAGATGGCGGCCCAGACGATGCCGAGAAAGGCAGCCGTGCCGCCGAAGAAGGCCCACTGCAGGGAATCGGGCGCATGGCGGAGGTTGGTCATGAATGCGGGGATGGCCACGGGCGCGGGCTCGGGCGTGGGCGGCGGTGCCGGGACTGGATCGGGCGACGGCGGAAGGGCGGCGAGCGGCAAAGGCGGCGGGGCGGCCGGAGAAGGCGGCGCCGGGTGGGTGGAGGCGGCTTCGGCCACCATTGCGGCGGCGGCCCAAAGGGTATTGTGAAGCGCGTCTGGCGGCGCGACGGCAGGGGCGGGTTCGGCCGCGGCGGCGATCACGGCAGCTTCCCCGGGGGGTAGGGCCGCCGGCGGACTGGTTTCGGGCTCGGATGCAGGATCCGGTGCGGCGGCGGCATCGGCGATGGCGGGCGCGAGTTCCGGGGCCGCCGCGAGTTCGGGGACAATTGCGGACGGGGGCGCGGCGGCGTCGGGGACCGCTTCGAGTTCGGGGACAGTTGCGGACGTGGGCGCGGCGGCTTCGGCAATCATGGCCGCAACTTCCGGGGCCGCTTCGGGCGCGGGGGCGA
>JADGNT010000585.1 GCA_017883345.1 Candidatus Solibacter sp.
TGCTGCCCTGGTTCTTCGTCTACCTGGTGGCTGACGTGATTATGCTGAGCAGTTTCGCCGCCGCGCTGGGCGCCGCCTGCAACAGCCCGCAGGACGCGCAGAATCTGGCGTTGGTGCTGGTGGCGCCGGTCATGATTCCGTTCTTCGTCATGATGCCGGTGATGACGGCTCCCAACAGTGCCATGGCCACCGTGATGAGCCTGATCCCGCCGTTCACCCCGGTGCTGATGCTGCTGCGCCAGTCCATGCCGGTGGGAATTCCGGCGTGGCAGCCCTGGGTAGGGCTGGTGGGCATCCTGCTGTGGACCGTTGGTGGAACTTGGGTCGCCGCGCGCATCTTCCGGGTCGGCATTTTGATGCAGGGCCAGCCGCCCAAGCTCTCCGAGATCATTCGCTGGGCTTGGGCGAAGTAAGCGGCGGGGCAGTCCCATTGTGGCGCCGAAGAAGTGTGCCATCCAGAATCGTCGGGTGGAACTGGTCAAGATGTAGGCGGCATCATTTCGCCGCGTAGAAACCTACTTACCCGGCGTGGCAGTGCCGGGGGTGACGTCGTCGCCGGTCAGGCGGAGGGCCCACCGCGTGGCTTCGAAGTACATCTTCTGAATTTGCGGGTCGTCCCATGTCTCCGGGGCGTGGCCGAAAGTCGAATAAAAGACGCGTCCTTTGCCATACATCTTGGCCCAGGCGACCGCAAAATCCTTGTCTTCGCGGTGGATATTCGGCTTGGTGTAATCCAGCTTGCTGGAATCCAGGCTGGCCAGCACCCGGACCTTGGCCCGCGAGAAATCCTTGTGCTGGTAGATTTCGTCCTTGATCGTGAAGCGGACCGGAAAATGCTTCATGGCGGGGAAAGTGGGGTCTTCGATGACGATCGGGGCGTCGAACGAACTCCATGGGTGGCCGTCGAAATAGCCGCCGATCATCTCCAGGAACTCCGGCCATTCGAAAAAGGCGTCGTCGCCGGTGTGCGCGCCGATGAAGCCTTTGCCGTCCTCCTTGATGAAGGACAGGAGGTCCTTCTTCTGCTGCGCATTCAGGTTGTCGCCGGTGCCGAAATAGAAGATGGCGTCGAAGTAATTCAGGTTTCGCGTGTTGCGCGCGGGGGCCGGAACGGGCTGTTTGGTGATCCACTGCGAATCCGTGCGGAGGTACATCTCGTAAGCGCCGGACTCGTGCCCCAGGCGCTCCATCGTGGCCAGGGCGTGGGAGATGGAATCGTGCTGGAACGCGGTCAGGGTGTCGCCCCACGCGAGCACGCGTTTGGGTTGGGGGCGCACCGCCTGTTGCGCGGATTGCGCGGCCAGCGGGATCGGCAGGAAGGCGCTCAGCGCGACCAGCGACAGGCCCAGGGTGCGGGTATGGGACATAAGCTTTACGATACCGCCATTGCGGCGAGAAGCGCGTCCCATTATGCTGGTAACCGTCAGGCCATGATCTTACGAACTGGAATTCCCCTCTCACTTGGAATCGCTGCCGGCGCTCTGTTGCTTTGGACCGCGGCGGCACAACAGCAACCATCGAAACCCGGCGACCTGGGCTTCACCGACACGCCGATTCTGCCCGGCATGAAATGGCATGTACACGATCCCGACCGGCCGCACCCGCCGGTGGTCACACCGGGGGCCACGCCCTTGGCACCGCCCTCCGACGCCACCGTGCTGTTCGACGGCAAGGATCTCTCGAAGTGGGCGCAACTGGGCAGGGGCGCCAACGCGGGCAAGCTGATCGATCCGACTTGGCCGGTCAAGGACGGATACTTCGAATGCTCCGGCAACGGCGACCTGATGACGCGCGAGAAGTTCGGCAATGTCCAACTGCACGTCGAATGGAGCGAGCCGGCGGATGTCAAGGGAACCAGCCAGGGGCGCGGCAATAGCGGCATCCTCATCATGAGCCGCTACGAAATCCAGGTGCTGGACGCGTTCCAGAACCCCACCTACGCCGACGGTCAGGCGGGGGCGATCTACGGGCAGTGGCCGCCGCTGGCCAACCCGAGCCGTCCTCCGGGCCAGTGGCAGGCCTACGACATCGTGTTCGAAGCGCCCAGGTTCGACGGGGAAAAGCTGGTGCAGCCGGCCTTCGTCACGGTGTTCATGAACAACGTGCTCATGCACAATCGCAAGGAGATGATGGGCGCCATGGTGTACCGCAAGGTGGCAACTTACGCGGCGCACGGGGCGGAAGAGCCGCTGGCGCTGCAGGACCATCACAATCCGGTGCGCTACCGGAATATCTGGATACGGCGCCTGCGTCACTACGATGAACCCGAAAAATAAAGAGGAACTGATTACTGTTTGCGAGACGACCGCTCGGCATCCCAATCAGAGCCGCGACCGGGGTACCCCCCTGGGGTCGGGAGCGGTTGGCCGCTATATTGTACGGGCTTCCGTAACGCTGGCGCTGTTGCTGGCGGCGGCACTCACCGCCCAAACCAAACATATGCAATCCAAGCTGATCATCGTCGATCCGGGGCATTTTCACGCCACGCTTCTACAGAAGGACATGTATCCGTGGGTGGATCCGCGCGTGACCGTGTATGCGCCGTTGGGACCCGACCTGCTGGACTATCTCAACCGCATCTCGCTGTTCAACTCGCGGCCCGGCAACCCCACCCAATGGGTGCTCGACATTCACACCGGCAGCGACCCGATGGCGGAGATGCTGCGCGGGCATGCCGGCAACATCGTGGTGTTCACCGGCAGGAATCGCGGCAAGATCGATCGCATTCTGGCCGCTCTGAAGGCGGGCCTCAACGTGCTCGCCGACAAGCCGTGGATCATCGCGTCGGCCGATCTGCCCAAGCTCGAAGAGGCGCTGGCGCTGGCGCAACAGAAGAACCTGGCGGCCTACGACATCATGACCGAGCGCTACGAGGTGACCAGCGAGTTGCAGCGCGAGTTCGTCAACGACCGCGAGGTGTTCGGCACGCTCGAAAAGGGCAGCGCGCCCGAACCGGCGGTGCGCGCGCGCAGCATCCATCACGTCATGAAGGTGGTCGCCGGGACCCCGCTGCGCCGTCCGCCGTGGTTCTTCGATATCGACGAATACGGCGAGGGTCTGGCCGACGTCGGCACTCACGTGGTGGACCTGGTGCAGTGGACGGCGTTTCCCGACCAGGCGTTGGATTTCCGCCAGGACATCGCAGTGCTCGCCGGGCGGCGCTGGGCGCTCCAGATGACGAAGGAGCAGTTCACGCGCGTCACCGGCGACGCCGATTTTCCGCCGGCGCTGGCGGCTCACGTACACGGCGGCACGCTGGACTACTACTGCAATAACTCGGTGGCGTACACGTTGCGCGGCGTCCACGTGGAACTGGAGATTCTCTGGAACTGGGAGGCCGCCGGGATGCCCTCTGGGCCCGGCGACGTGTACGAGGCGAGTTTCCGCGGCACGAAATCGCGCGTCGAGATCCGCCAGGGCCCCTCCGAGCGCTTCGTCCCCGAAGTCTACATCGCCGGCGCGAATGCGGGCGTGGCGGCGGCGGTGGAGAAGCGCGTGGCCGCCCTGCAATCGCGCTGGCCGGGGTTGGCCGCGGCGCCGAGCGGGCCGGAGATCCGGATGGTGGTCCCGGAGAAGTTCCGCGTGGGCCACGAGGCGCATTTCGGGCAGGTCACCAACCGCTTCTTCGACTACGTGACCTCGCCAAAGTCACTGCCGGCGTGGGAGACTCCTTACATGCTGGCCAAGTATGCCGTATCCACTAAAGGTGTTGAAATCGGGAGGAAAGAATGAAGCAACTACTGTTAATTTCGGTCTGTGGGCTGGCGCTCGCCGCCCAGATCGTAGCCCAAGAAAGCCGCCGCGAGATCACCAACCCGGCCGCCAATCCGGCGGACGATACCAAGGGCTTGAGCGACAAGGTGCCGGACGTGTACGCCATCCCCACCCAGTTCGATCGCGTCGTCGTCCTGCGTTTCAAGTTCGATACCGACCTGCTGGCCGGCCTCGAAAAGATGGTGAAGCAGCAGAAGATCTCTAACGCCATCATCCTGTCCGGCATGGGTTCGGTGCGCGGTTACCAGGTGCACCAGGTCAGCAATCGCACCTTCCCCTCGAAGAACTTGTTCGTGAAGAATCC
>JADGNT010000586.1 GCA_017883345.1 Candidatus Solibacter sp.
AACGTCACCGCGCATCCGACGGCCGAGTGGACCGGACAGCAACTGCGAGAGGCCTTCCCGTTTGAGCAGGTGCCGCGATATCTTCTGCGCGATCGGGATGGCATCTTCGGGCCGGCTCCACCAAGGAGGTCCGGGAACTGGGCATCGAAGAAGTGCTCTCGGTGCCGCGTTCCCCCTGGCAACGGGCCTACGTCAAACGCGTGGTTGGGTCGATTCGGCGCGAGTGCATCGACCACGTGATCGTGCGCAACGAGGCCAGCCTGTATCGTCACCTGCAATCGTTTATGGCGTATTATCACGAGACCAGGACGCACCTATCGCCGTGATTTGGCACGTCGCCATCCGGCAGGGGCGATCATGACCCTTCGGATTTTGCCGAATGCTCGTTTACGTGTGTAGAGTAAACGCCTGCTTTTGAGTTGCTTGCAAAGGGGAGCAGCACGCCGCAAATGTCCTTGCCTATTTTTCGCCTATCTGGTGGATCGTCCCCACCCTCATTACCCTGGGGCCTGGGGCACCGAGGACCGCGCCAACCGGCGGCAAACGGGTAATGCACCATCACCCCGCAACGTATTCATCAGAAAGCGTTTGAACGAGTGACTGCCATCGCAGCGGCGTCACCGCCTGTTTGACAATTCAGAATTAGGGCGGCTCTCACCGCACGCGACGCAGAAGACTGAAGCGACATCCTCAACACCTCAACACACTCTGTTGAGCTATACTGTGAGTCATGGGTCAGCCAAACCGAAAACCCCGTGCATGGATTCCGACAGCAAAGGCGGTCGTTCTGCGCCGGTCTGCAGACGCTTTGTCTGACGTGACTCCGCTGCTGGCCCGCGTGATTGAGGCGTTAGGAACGAATGCTGCCGCCCGCCTGCTTGGTGCGGATCGGGCTCAAGTGTCGCGCTGGAACGCAGGGATTGAATCGATTGGCAGCGAGATGGGCCGACGAATCGTGGATCTGCATGACGTCCTGACGCGGATCTTGCGTGTGTATGGCCGCGAAGCCGCTGCTCTGTGGCTGGTCGGGTCGGAGCCGCTGCTCGGAGGGGCGCGCCCCATCGACATCCTCGTTCTGGAAGGCGCCGCGCCGGTGATCCGCGCCATCGATGGGATCGCAGCAGGGGCCTACGCCTAGCCTCTGTGCCGATCCTGCATCGAGTCTTTCCATATGTTGCGACCGCGGCCGAGGACGAGCCAGGCGGCGCGGTTTACGTTCCGCCCCAGGGTGGGGGAAGACTCGATAACCCAGGAATCTATTCGATCTTGTACTTGAGCGATGCTCCGGCCGGAGCAATCGCGGAAGCATTTGGCCGCTTCCCCGAATGGAACGCGGGCGTCCTGGAGGGTACTCCGAGTCTACTCGGGAGTGCTCGCGCCATGGCTCGCTTCCACCTCCCGGATGATGCGCCGATTTGTAACCTGGACGATCCCGAGCTGCTGCAAACGCTGGGCCTCCGCCCCTCCGATATTGTCAGTCGGGACTATACGCGCAGCAGAGCATGGGCTCGGAGGATATACGAACAGGGAAAGTGGTTCGGTGTGAGATGGTGGTCCTACTACGATTCACAATGGGCCAGCTTTGGGCTGTGGAACATGAGCCGACTCAGACTCGAGGAGGTGAAGCTCCTTCGATTAGACGAACCGGCTCTTCTAGATGCCAGCCGAACGATTGCGCGGCGGATCGTAATGCGTCCGCACAAGATCTGACCTGCTTGATGAACGCGTGATGGCTAGCGCCGGGGCGGAAATGTTCTCCGGCCTACTTCGCAGTGGTGCGTATTCCGATTTGATGGCGATCACGATGCCGAGTGATGCCGATCACCGTCGGAGCGAAGACGCTGGGCTGTTCTTATCATGCTGAAGTGATCGGCATCCGTCAATCTTCTTGTTGCTGAGCCGGGGAGTGGGGGGCGGGGCGAGGGGACGGCGTTTGAGCCCCCTTGCCCCGCTCAGCACTGGAGAGAGCTTCTGGGCAACGGTAGTTCATGAGTTCTCTCCTCCCGGCTTGGCATACGGCGGCCAATGCCGCCGAGCGCGTTCCCGTGCTCGGCGAGACGCAAACCGCCCTCGTGACCAGCGAGTTCACCGGCGCGTCCTGGTATCACAGCGTGCAGGCCACGCTGCGCAAGCAGTCATCGAAGGGACTGACGTTCCAGGCCGCGTACACGTTCTCGAAGGCCGAGAGCAATCTGACTGTGCGGAACGATCAGAATGATCTGACGCTCAATAAGGCGCGCGCGGCGTTCGACCGCACGCACCGGCTGGCCGCGAACTTCGACTACCAACTGCCACTGCCGGCCGGCGCCACGTGGCTCGAACGCGCGCTGACGCAGGGTAGTAGCATTATCGCTCCGGATAAGCTGTAATTGACGGAGAGGAGGGTCGCTACGAAGACTGGTACAAAGCCCGTTTCCGGCATCCTCCTGATCGCTTCCCTGGCGATGGCGTTATCGGTTATCGGCCGCCTCCGTGCGCAGCGTGAACCGGTCGGCGCCCCCACCGCTCCCGCCATGATTATGATCGACTATCCCGCCGAGGGCTCGGTATTTCCACCGGAGATCACCGCCCCGGCGTTCCTCTGGCGCGACCCCTCCGCGGGCGCCGCAGTCTGGCGAATCGATTTCGATTTCACCGACGGCGACGCTCCCATACGGGTGAAAGCCGCGGGTGAGCCTTTCGCTTTCGGTGAGATCGATTCGCGCGCGATCGGAGAAACTAACGAACTGCCCAAGTTGACCCCCCAGCAGGCCGCGCAACGTACTTGGAAACCGGATGACGAGACTTGGAAGACGATCAAGAAGCGCTCTGTGGGGCATCCGGCGACGGTGACGATCGCCGGCTTTCAGTCCGGCGACCTCCGCCAGACCGTTTCCCTTGGCCGCGTGACCATCGAGACTTCGCCGGATCCAGTGGGCGCGCCGATCTTTTACCGTGACGTTCCACTGATGCCCTCGGAACTGGAGAAAGGGGTCATCAAGCCGCTGGCGGAAAGCAACGTTCCGCTGATCGCATGGCGGCTGCGCAATCTCGGCGAACCCCGCAGCCGCCTGGTTCTCGAGGGTCTGCACACCTGCGCGAACTGCCATTCATTCTCCGGCGACGGCAAAACCCTGGGGATGGATGTCGATGGCCCGGAAAACGATAAGGGTACGTACGCCATCGTGTCCGTCAAGCCCCAAACGACGATTCGCAACGAGGACGTGATCACCTGGAATTCGTTCCCGCATAAGCCACCGGGGCATCACACCATCGGTTTCCTGTCGCAAATCTCGCCGGACGGGCAGTATGCGGTGACGACGGTGAACGAATCGGTCTACGTTTCCAACTTCAAAGATTATCGCTTCCTGCAGGTTTTTTATCCGACGCGCGGAATCCTGGCCTGGTACAGTCGCGCGTCAGGCCGGATGGATGCCCTCCCGGGGGCGGATGACCCACTCTACGTGCACACCGATGCCGTCTGGAGCCCCGACGGCAAATTCCTGGTCTTCGCGCGGGCGGAAGCGAAAGATCCCTACCCGGCGGGCCGGAAGCCGGCTGCATACGCCAACGACCCCAACGAGATTCCAATCCAATACGATCTTTACCGGATTCCCTTCAATGCCGGGAAAGGAGGACGCCCGGAGCCGATTGCCGGCGCGTCCCGGAACGGCATGAGCAACACTTTTCCGAAGGTGTCGCCCGACGGGCGTTGGATCGTGTTCGTCGAATGCCGCAACGGCCAGTTGATGCGCCCGGACAGCCAGCTTTACATCGTTCCGGCGCAGGGCGGCGAGGCTCGGCGGATGCGCTCGAACACGGCGCTGATGAACTCATGGCACAGCTTCTCGCCGAATGGGCGTTGGCTGGTCTTCTCCTCCAAGAGCCGGTCGCCCTATACGCAGATGTTTTTGACGCACCTGGACGAAGATGGCCGCGACACTCCGCCCATCCTGATCGAGAACGCCACCGCGGCCAACCGGGCGGTGAACATCCCCGAATTCGTGAATATCCCGCAGGACGGCCTGCTCAGCATCGACGTGCCGGCCGCGGAGTTCTACCGCCTCTTCGATTCCGCGCTGGATTTAGG
>JADGNT010000587.1 GCA_017883345.1 Candidatus Solibacter sp.
CGCGCTTTTTCGATAGATCGGTAGGCCACGGGCCAGTCCCAGTAGCCGCACTCCGCCGGCATCACGGCCGATCCGGGATTGGGGCGGCGCGGGCCAACGTCCGGATGGGTAAAATTAACCAGTCCAAATCTGTTTGAACCTAAATCTCAGCGCAAGCGCCCTAATAATCAAACAGTTTGGCCGGTTAATTTCGGCTTCACTGGTCCAATCTGTGCACGCGCCGACAAGGTTCACATTCTGTTGGGGTTAGATGCGCGCGGGCATCACGATTGACCAGCTAAATCGTCCGGCCCAGGCGAGGCCACGGCTGCGCCGGCGTATCCCTGGCCAGCCTTCCCCAAAACGGTTAAGCACACGGCTCGTCTAACCGGAAAACCGCCGGTTTGGGATACTACGGTAAAGTGGCGAAAGTACTGATTGCGGGTGGCGGACTGGCCGGGCTCGCGGCCGCGGCGGCCCTGGGGCGCGACGGTTGGGATGTCGATCTCTTCGAGGCGCGCCCCTATCTGGGTGGCCGCGCTACCTCCTACGCGGTTCCGGCGGGCGGCGAAGAGGTCCCCGAGACCATCGACAATTGCCAGCACGTGCTGTTGCGCTGCTGCGTCAACTTGCTGGATTTCTATCAGCGGCTCGGGGTCCGCGACCGCATCGCCTTCTATCGCGAGTTCTATTTCATCGAGCCCGGCGGCCGGATTTCGGTGCTGAAGCGCGGACGGCTGCCCGCCCCGCTCCACTTCACCGGTTCGTTCCTGGGAATGAAGTGCTTCAGCGCCGCCGATAAGATCGCCATCGCGCGCGCTCTGCTGGCCTTGCGCCGGGAACGCACCCGGCGCCAGGATCTGGATCGCATCAGCATGCTCGACTGGCTGCTCCAGAAGCGCCAGACGCCCCACGCCATCGACCGCTTCTGGCGCCAGGTGCTGGTCAGCGCGATCAACGAAGACCTCGACCGCATGGCCGCCATCCACGGCTTCCAGGTGTTCTGGCTGGGCTTCCTGCGCACCGCGGATGGCTACGAAATGGGCATCCCCAGGGTCCCGCTCGGGCAACTGTACACTGCCGATGCGTGGCAGAGCATGCCCAACGTGCGCATGCACCTCCGCTCTGCCGTGGAACGCATCGATGCCTCCGGATTCTTAGTAGATGGCAAACCACTTAGGGCCGATCAATATATTTGTGCACTGCCTTTCGAGAAACTGCCGGCGGTCGGGCTGCCGGCCCCCGACTTACAGCATTCACCCATCACAGGTGTGCATCTGTGGTTTGACCGGGAAGTTACTACCCTGCCGCATGCCACCTTACTCGACCGAACCATGCAGTGGATGTTCAACAAGGATGGCGGCCGATACCTTCAGTTGGTGGTCAGCGCGTCGCGCGATCTCTCGGCGCTCTCGCGAAAGGAGATCATCGACATCGCGGTGGGCGACCTGCGCCTGTTTTTCCCGCGCGTCCATGACGCCAATCTGGTGAAGGCGCACGTCGTAAAAGAGCAGCGCGCCACCTTCTCCGCGGCCCCGGACACCGAGAGTTTACGGCCCGGAACGGAATGCTCCATCCCCAACCTGTATCTGGCCGGTGACTGGACCCGCAGCGGCTGGCCGGCGACCATGGAAGGCGCCGTACGCAGTGGTTATCTGGCGGCCGAAGCCGTCGCCAAAATGTCGGGAAAAACGGCAGTTTACCTCATCGGGTAGGCAATTGATCGGTTAGGCAATTGGCAGGCGGACCCCGAGGGTACCCCGCCTGCCCCACCGGTCAGTCGATATCATTAAGTTTCATACATAAAGAGCTGAATATGGTTGAGAATCTCGACGAAATTACGATAAACTACTCCTAAAGGTGTGTAAGCGGACGGTGTATCCGTCCGTGTGCGCACGTTCCAAAGTCTCAATTTGGGAGTTCAACCAATGAAAAGCGGTAGATACGGCAAGTGCTTGTTATTTGTGGTGATGATTCTGGTGGCGGGCCTGTGCTTCGGACAGACTCAGTCGGCGCGTCTGCAAGGAACGGTCCACGACGCGTCCGGAGCCATTGTGCCAAATGCCAAAGTAATCGCGATCCACATCGCAACCAAGGATTCCAGCGAGGCCACGACCAACAGCAGCGGTGTCTATGTGCTGCCGGTGTTGCGTCCCGGCACATACACGCTGACCGTGGAAGCGGCGGGATTCGCCAAATCCATCGTGACGGGAATCGAGCTGGCGGTATCGGCCAACATCTCCCAGGATGTCTCGCTCGATGTGGGCAGGCTGACGGAAACGGTGGAAGTGACCGCCAACGTGGTGGCCGTGACGACGGCCGACGCGCAGGTTTCCGCGGCGGTGACCATGACGGACATCGACAACCTGCCGCAACTGGCTCGGACGCCGATCTCGCTGGCCTATTTCCAGCCGGGCGTGGCGATTTCGCAGAACGGATCGAACGCCGGCGCCGACTACAGCTACTCGCACATCAACGGGATGCGCGGGGGCAGCAACAACAGCACGCTGGACGGGATCGACGTCAACGACGCAGTGGCGCCGCGGCTGGGCCTTTCGATGACGGCCAACAACACGGACTCGGTGGAAGAGTTCCGCGTGGTGACCGAGGGCGGCAAGGCGGAATACGGGCGCAACGCCGGCGGCCAGGTGGAATTGATCACGCGCTCGGGCAGCAACGCGTATCACGGCGCGTTGTTCGAATACATCCGCAACACCGCGCTCAACGCCAACGATTTCTTCAGCAACAAGAGCGGCGTGCTCAAGCCGATGTTCATCCAGAACATGTTTGGCGGCAGCTTCGGCGGGCCGATCAAGCACAACAAGCTGTTCATCTTCGGCAATCAGCAGTCGCGGCGGACGCACCAGCAGATCTCGCGCAACCGCACCGTACCATCGGACCTGGCGAAGACGGGGATCTTCCAGTGGACGAGTGGCGGCGTGACGCAGCAGTTCAACATATTGAACGCCGACCCGCGGCACAAAGGGATTGACCCGACGATCGCGACGCTGATGAAGATTTATCCCTCGGCGAACAACAACGACGTGGGCGACGGCCTGAATTATCAGGGCTACCGGTTCAACAACCCGAACAACTCGCTGGAAGATCAGTTCACCATCAAGGCGGACTACAACCTGAAGGACAATCACCACATATTTGCGCGCGTGAGCTGGATGCGGACCTCAAGCATCGACAGCCTGAACAGCGCGGACGCGTATTTCCCGGGCCAGGAGCAGGGCTCGCAGGGCGGGAGGCGCTGGGGCGTGGCCGGCGGTTGGGATTGGACGGTGAGTCCGTCCATCGTCAACCAGTTCCGTTACGGGCACCAGAGCGCCAGCGTGGCCTTCGTGCGTCCGGACCGCGTGGCGGGGACCATGTATTCCTTCAACCAGTGGACCATGCCCATCTATAACGGGTTCGCGCAAGGGCGGAATTCACCGGTGAACGAGTACACCGACAACCTGACCAAGATTCACGGCAACCATACTCTTAAGGCGGGCGGCAACATACGCTTCACGACGCAGTGGGGATACAACGCCGCAGGCATCTATGCGAACGCCAGCCTGAGCACGACGGCGACGGGGAACACGCCTCCGGCGGTGCAGCCGGCCGGCCTGACTTCGACGCAGCTTACCATCTTCCAAGGGCTTTACAACAACCTGCTGGGGCGCGTGGGGTCGATCGCACAGACCTTTTACAGCGACCTGAGCACGTGGCAGGCGGCGGGCACGCCGCGTGTCCGCAACTTCGTATTTCACGAGTACGGCTTCTTCGTGCAGGACGACTGGAGGGTAAACCGGAATCTGACCCTGAATCTGGGTCTGCGCTGGGACTTCAGCGGCGTGCCGTCGGAGACCGGCGGACAATCGGGGATTCTCGACCAGGTAGCCAACCTGAACACGTCGAGCCAGATCGACAACCTGACGCTCAAGAAGGGCGGCCAGTGGTACAACAACGACTGGAACAACTTCGCGCCGCGTTTGGGCCTTGCATGGGATCCGAAGGGTGACGGCAAGATGGCGATCCGGGCCAACTATGGTATGTTCTACGACCGCATCATCGGCGCCACCACCAGTTTGGTGGACGGCAA
>JADGNT010000588.1 GCA_017883345.1 Candidatus Solibacter sp.
GATGAAGCAAATCGGTGACGTGCTCGGCGTCAATGAAAGCCGCATTTCGCAGATCCACAAGACCGCCCTGCAGAAAATGGCCGGAGTGCTGGAATCGGAGGGCATCCATTCCGTGGCGGCTTTGTAGCGTAGCCTCTTAGGCTGCCATGCCCCCATTCTTGGGGGCATTCTTCCGGGTTTCCCATCCCATTCCACCACGGACCCCGTCCGTGGCATTGAACTCTGCGTCCCCATGAGTGGGGACGCGGCAGGCAGGAGTGCCTGCGCCACGGCGCTAATCCGGCAGCGCGAACAGGTACGACGTCAGATTCTCCAGGTCCTTCGGCGCCAGTTTGTAGGACGGCATGATCGACCCCGGCGCCATCTTCCGCGGATCGGCAAAGTGGTCCTCCACCCAACTGCGGCTCTGACGTTTGGAGAGTCCGTTAAGCGGCGGACCGATCTTCATGCCCCCGCCGTTGACCAGATGGCAGGCCCCGCAGCGGTTCGTCTGGTAAAGCAGCGCGCCCTGCGCGGCAAAATCCGGCGCATTGTCGAGAGCGGTGGCGTTCTTCTCATTGAGCTTCAGCAGAAACGCCGCCAGCGAATTCAGTTGCGCGTCGGTCAACTGGATGGGCGGCATCGAAGTCCCCGGACGCATCGCCGACGGGCGTTTGAAATGCTGGATCATCCACGCCGCGTCTTTGTGGATCGAGGCCTTGGTCAGGTCCGGTCCTACCGCCTTACCCTGATCGCCGATGGCATGGCAACTCACGCAGTTCTCCTGGCGGAAATAGGCGATGCCGACCATTTCCTCGGGCGACAACTGCATCCAGTCGGTGGGCCCCGAGTAATCCACCGCGGCCGCCAGCGCTTCCTTCGGCGTGGATCTTACGGCGGCGGCGGTCAGCCCGCCCCAGCCGATGGCGGCCAGCAGCACGAACGCCAAAGCCACGGTGCGCCGCGTGACTTTCACCATCTGGCCGCGGTCGATAAACGGCACCAGAATCAGCAGCAGCACCGCCAGGCCCGGCAGCACTACAGAGCCCACCACTTCCAGCGGTCCGCTGAACAGCTTCAGCGTTTGGAACAGGAACAGGAAATACCATTCCGGCCGTGGGATATATGAGGTGTCGGTCGGGTCGGCCAACTGTTCCAGCGGCACCCGCACCGCCACCGCCATCATGAACAGAATGGCAAAGGCGATGAAGATGGCCACGGTATCCTTAAAGACCTGCTGCGGGTAGAACTTCTGCTTGGCCTTCAACTCGTCGCCGGGCAGCGGCGCCACCCCGTGCTTGCGCACCAGGAAGACGTGGAGCACGATCAGGAAAATCGTGGCCGGTGGCAGCAGCAGCACGTGCAATCCGTAAAATCGCGCAAACGTCACCACGCCGATGGCGCCCTCGCCACCGAGCAATCGCGACAGGTACGGCCCCAGCACCGGCGCCTGTCCCGCGATCTGCGTGGTGACCACGGTCCCCCAATACGCCCGGTTGTCCCACGGCAGCAGGTACCCGGTGAGCCCGTAAGCCAGGGTGAGCAGCAGCAGCACCACCCCCACCATCCAGGTAGCTTCGCGCGGTTTCTTGTACGCCCCATACAGGAAGACCTGCACCATGTGCAGCACCACCACCACGACGATCATGCTGGCGCCCCAGTGGTGCAGCCCGCGCATCAATCGGCCGCCGGTCAACTCGGTCAGGATGTAGCGCAGGCTGTTATAGGCATCGCCCGGGGTGGGCGCGTAATTGAAGGCCAGCAGCGCGCCGGTGAATGCCTGCACCATGAACAGGAACATGGCGACGCTGCCGAACACCTGGTGCCACCCGCTGGAAGCCGGAATCTCTTCGTAGAGGAATTGGCGCACGGCACTTTGGATGCCGGTACGATGTTCCACCCATTCGTTAACCCCGCGGATACGGCGCCTCACGACTTCTTCTCCGGCGACCCCTGTAGTTTGCCGAGCAGCAGCTTGCTGCCGTTCAGCTTGGTTTGGTACCGGTCCAGCGGCCGCGGCGCGGGGCCAGCCGCCACCTTGCCGTCGATGGAGAACAGAGACGTGTGACAGGGACAGAGGAACTGGCCCTTGGCGTCTTCCCAGTGGTAGGCGCACCCCAGGTGCGTACACTGCGGTCCGAAGGCCGTCACCTGGTTATCGGCCGTCTTGACCACCCAGGCGGTGCTCTTTTCGCTGATCACCTTCCACCCGTCGACGCGGGTTCGGCGGAAGGTCAGTTCCACCGGCGAGAGCGGCGCCAGACGCCCAATATCGCCCACCTCGATCCACTCCTCGCCTTTTTTGGCTTTGGGCGGGAACAGCAGATAGACCAGGGCAGGCAGACCGAGCGCCGCCGAGATCGCTCCCCAGAGTCCGTAGATCGCGACTACATAGAAATTGCGGCGGCTGGTGCCTTCGCCTTCGCGTGGTGGGACTATTTGCACGTTTCCCATCGTAAACCGCGGACCTCTTCAGATTTGTTGCTCAATTGTATAGAGTTTGCAAAAACTGACAAGGTTACGTGTGGCAACGTGGCCCAACAGCGCCCGGCTTACTTCAATTCCGGACTGTTGATGGTGGCGGGTTCCTGACCGTAATTCTGGCGGATGACCATGGTCTGGTCCGAATAAAACGTCCGGCTTCCGCTATTTCCGTAGGCCTCCGGAACCACGTTGATCACGTAGCCGGAGGCATTTCCGGTTAGCGTGAACTTGTGCCCGCTCTTCGTGCCGCCAGCCAGCGTGCCGTCGATCAAGTCGGCGGCGGCCGGCCCCGGCGCGCCGCTCGTCGGCGGCCCCATTTCCGTCAGCGAGGCGGCATACCTGCCGTACTGCGAGTAGTATTGCACCTGCATCGTGTGGATCGTCCGGATGGCGCCGATGGCCGCCGTTTCCTGCGAGAACATGCGCGCGCGGCTCAACCGGGGCAGCGCAATGGTGATGATGATCAGGATAATTGCGATAACGATCAGCAATTCGATCAGGGAAAAGCCGCGGCGGCGCCGCTGTAGGTTCATCATTCAGAGTCTTCCTTATTATGTTACGACGCGCGGGACCCTCCCCGCGTGGAGACTACTTCGCGCGGGCTCAAACCTTCGGCAGC
The DNA here is from genome assembly GCA_017883345.1 of Candidatus Solibacter sp. Taxonomy (GTDB): domain Bacteria; phylum Acidobacteriota; class Terriglobia; order Bryobacterales; family Bryobacteraceae; genus Solibacter. Next base: position 3,083 of record JADGNT010000588.1, read on the forward strand.
GGGTAGAGCGAAAGGCCGGCCATCGGGAAATCTTTGGTGTTGTCGGTGAGCAAGGTGAGCGCGTTGTGGATCGCTACGGCAGCAATGATGACGTCGCCGAGATTGAGCGTAGTCCCCTTGCGGGCGTAATCGCGTTTGAACTCGCCAGCCAGGCGAGCGGCGGCCGGCGTGATCGGAAGGTGCTGGAGGCTGGCCAAAAGCCCTTCCGTCGCAGCTTCTTCCTTGGGCCGCATGCCGGCGTAAACCTCGGTAATGTTGATGGGGCAACAAGCCAACACATGGCCAGACCTCACCAGATCCAAGAGCAGGGCTGGGCGGCCCCGTTTATTGTTCAGCGCGTCGATAATGACGCAGGTATCCAAAAGAAACGTGGCCATGTCACCGGCTGGTTACTTTTTCGAAGCGCTGGTCATACTCCTGGCGCAGCTTTTTGACCCACTTGGCGGCCCCCTCCTTGAGCTCGGGATGGTCTTTATCCTTCCACGAACCGGCGGCGGATTCCAAGGCTTTGATTTGGCGCAGGCGCATCAACTCCTTTTCCGCCGCCTGGGTGAGAAAAGCACTGCGCCCCCGCTTGCCGACGATGGTGTCAATCTCGGCAACCAGTTGCTGGGGGATGACGATATGGGTACGTTTGGTGTTCATAGGGGCTTCCCTAGACCCACTCGTAGTTTAACAGGCTGTGGCCTTTGTCGAGCGCTTCATCGCACCAGCGCGTCGATCGCCAACAGGCTCCGCCAGAAATCGGCCAGCAGATCGAGCCTTAGGGCGTTCGCGCCGTCGGAGAGCGCCTTTTCGGGGCAATCGTGGACCTCCACGAACACCCCGTCGATGCCCACCGCCACCGCCGCCCGCGCCAAGGGAGCGATGAACTCCGGCTGGCCGCTCGACGCCGCGCCCGCCCCGCCCGGCAACTGCACGCTGTGCGTGGCGTCGAACACCACCGGCCAGCCGCCGTCGCGCATAATCTTCAACCCGCGCATATC
>JADGNT010000043.1 GCA_017883345.1 Candidatus Solibacter sp.
CAGTCTTGTCAGTCCCGGGGGCGCTCGTGGGTGGCGATGAAGTCAGCATGGCAGTTTTTCATGAGCTTTCGCGGGCCGAAGGCCCATCCCAACAGACAGCGAATTTCCGGCAAACCGCGCCGGAAATTCATGTCAGTCCCGGGTTTGCGGCGCATTCCTACCCGGCGCCCCCAAAACGGTTAAGCACCACTTGGCGGCCCGGCTCAGACTCCCCAGAGATAGTCGTCCGCGACGCTTTCGCGGAACTCCTGGCGGCCGCGCGCCAGGGCGGCCAGATCGAGCTCGAAGAAGCGCGGATGCACCAACCGCTGGAGCGCCGCCACCACGCGATCCTGTTCCAAAATGCCGGTGGCTTCGAGCAGCGCCCCCAGCATCACCATGTTGCCCACCTTGGTAGCGCCCACCTCGTCGGCCAGTTGGGTGAACGGCAGCACCACCATGCGGACGTCGCAGCGCACGCAATCGCCGGGGATTTCGCTGCCGTTATACAACACGACGCCGCCCTCTTCCACCGCGGGGAGGAATTTGCGCAGCGAGGGCTCGTTCATAGCCAGCAGCACGTTGGGGCGCGACACCAGCGGCGAATCGATGGCATGATTACCCAGTCTCACGTGGCAGTTGGACGTGCCCGATCGCATCTCCGGGCCGTAGGAAGGCAGCCAGGAGACTTCGTACCCGGCCTCCAGACCCGCTTCCGCCAGCACCTCGCCGAGCATCAGCACGCCCTGCCCGCCGAAGCCCGCGACTTTGATCCGCAGGTCGAGTTCCCGCGGCGGATGGGTGGCGGCCGCATCAACGCCAGAGCCGTTGGCCCCATTCACCAGGCCGAGCAGCCGCGGCAGATCCTCCAGCGCCGGGGCAGCCGCCGCCAGAGGACGCGCCTGCGCTTGCTTGGTACGGTCGCGCAGATTCGACAGCCCGAAGACCGCGGCCATCTCATCCTGCACGAAGCGCTGCGCTTCCACGGGCTGCATCTTCCAGATGGTGGGGCAGGGCGAGAGCACTTCCACAAAGGAGAATCCCAGGCCCTTGACCTGGTTCTCCACGGCGCGCTTGAGCACCTTGGCGGCGTGCATGATCTGCTTGTTGTTGCCCAGCGCCACGCGCTCGATAAAGACCGGCGCTTCGAGCGAATTCAACATCTCGCAGACATGCAGCGGGTAGCCGTCGTTGAGCGCGTCGCGTCCCAGCGGGGAGGTGGCCGTCTTCTTGCCGAGCGGCGTGGTGGGCGCCATCTGCCCGCCGGTCATCCCGTAGATCCCGTTGTTGACGAAGATCACCGTGATCGGTTCGCCGCGATTGGCGGCGTGGACGATCTCCGCCGTGCCGATGGCCGCCAGGTCGCCATCCCCCTGGTAGCCGATCACGATGCTCTCCGGCCGGCTGCGTTTCACCGCCGTGGCCACCGCCGGGGCGCGCCCGTGCGCCACTTGAACGTTGCCCACGTCGAAATAGTAGTAACCGAAGACCGAGCAGCCCACCGGGCTGATCAGCACCGTGCGGTCCTGCACGCCCAGTTCGTCGATGGCCTGCGCCAGCAGTTTGGAAACGATGCCGTGCCCGCATCCCGGACAGTAGTGCGTCTGATTCTGGAGTTCGGCCTTGCGTTCGAAGGTGTCGTAAAAAGCCTCGGCCTTCTGGTGGACCACGGTGTAGCTAGCCATGGATCAGTACCTCCTGCCGCCCTGCCAAGGGCTCCTTCTCTACGCGCCCTGCCGCGGGCGGCGGCAGGCAGCCCGGAAAGGTGTGCTCCAGAAACGCCAGCACATCCTCGGCGGACGGCGCGTTGCCGCCCACGCGGCTGAAGAATTCCACCGGCGTGCTCCCGGCCAGCGCCAGCCGCACATCGTCCACCATCTGGCCGGTACTGAGTTCCACCACGGCGAATGCCTTGGCATGTTTCGCCAGCTCGCGAATCTGTTGCGCCGGGAACGGGTACAGCGTGACGGGCCGCAATAGGCCCACCGCGATGCCGCGCGCCCGCGCCAACTCTACCGCCGCCTTCAGGATGCGTCCCACAATCCCGTAGCCCACCAGAACGATCTCCGCATCGCCGGTGCGCCAGCTCTCGAAGCGCACCTCGTTGCGCCCGGCTTGCTGGTACTTCTCTTCCAGCTTGCGGATGTGGCGCTCCTGGTTGTCCGGCTCCAGGTAGATGGAACTCACCAGATTCTTGCGTGTTTCCGCGTTGCCGCGCACCGCCCACTCCGGCGCCGCCGGCAGGGTAGCCCGGGAGGCAAACTCCACCGGTTCCATCATCTGCCCGATGAAGCCATCGGCCAGCACCACCACGGGATTGCGATACCGGTCGGCCAGGTCGAAGGCCCACGTGGTCAGGTCGGCCATCTCCTGTGCCGAATCCGGCGCCACCACCAGGGTGCGGTAATTGCCGTGCCCGCCGCCCTTGACGATTTGGTTGTAATCGCCCTGCTCGGGCGCGATGTTGCCCAGGCCGGGCCCGGCTCGCATGATGTCGGCAATCACGCAGGGCAATTCGGCGCCGGCCAGGTAGCTGAAGCCTTCCTGCATCAGGCTGATGCCGGGACCGCTGGACGCGGTCATCGAGCGCACGCCCGCCGCCGCCGCGCCGTACAGCATATTGATGGCGGCCACTTCGCTTTCCGCCTGCACGAATACCCCGCCGGCCCGCGGCAGGTAGAGCGAGGCCGCCTCGGCGATCTCGCTGGCCGGGGTGATGGGATACCCGTAAAAGGCGCGGCACCCGGCCAGTACGGCAGCCTTCACGATGGCTTCATTGCCTTTGGTCAGTTGTTTTTGCATGCCATCCTCCTATGCGGCGGCGGCCAGGCGGAACACCCGGATGCCCCCCGGTTCGGGACAAACGAAGAAACAGATGCCGCACCCGGTGCACCCCACGCCCGCGTAGACCGCCGGACGGTACCCGTAGTGATTCAGCCCTTCCGCCAGGTGCAGCACCTTGGGAGGACAGGCCTCCACGCAAAGCCCGCAACCCTTACATTCTTCGGAGTTCATCTCGACCGAACCGCGGTCCGGTTTGCCCATCATCGCCATGCCGCTCGCCTCCTGGCTAGGCAGACCCACTTAAAGTTGGTGCTTAGCTTCGCCCGTAGTCAGTATATATCCGGACAAGCAGGTCTACAATACTAATCTACGCGCAAAGGGGCGCTTCCGGTTAAACTGATGGGAAATGAAGAAATTTTGCGTGCTACCCATACTTCTTACCGCCCTAGCGGTGTCCGCCTCTGCCCAGAAGAGCCCCTATGCGGGCCGCTGGGATCTGACCGTTACGCCGCAAACCGGCAACCCTTTCCCGCAGTGGATGGAAATCACTGAAAAAGACGGCAAGCTGGAAGGCCGTTTCCAGCCGCGCGGCGGAGCCTGGCGGCCGCTGGCCGCCGCCAAGGCCGATAGCGGACACTTGATCCTCACCCTCGCCGAAGCCACGCCGCGCGGACCGGCCACCACCTGGGACTTCACCGCCGCCGGCGACAAGCTCACTGGCGTCGAAAAGCGCGGCGAAACCGCCGGACCGCAGATCGCGGGAGTACGCGCTCCCGAACTGAAGCGCCCCATGCCCATTGCGTGGACCACCCCGGCCGCCATCTTCAACGGTAAGGACCTCACCGGTTGGGAGCCCATCGGCAACGTCCAGAACAGCAAGTGGGTGGCGCGCGCGGGAGAACTGGTCAACGATAACCCGGTGGTGGAGGGTCAGCGCGGGCCCGGCGCGGCGAACATCAAGACCACCCAGAAATGGCAGGATTTTAAGCTGCACATCGAAGTCAACTGCCCGGAGCACGGCAACAGCGGAGTCTATCTGCGCGGCCGCTATGAGATTCAGATCGGCACCGAAGGCGGCACCCAGCCGACGCATGAGATGGGCGCGGTGTACAGTCACTATGCCGCGGCCGGAAATATCGGCAACAAGCTCGGCGAATGGACCAGCTTCGACATTACGTTCGTGGGACGGTACGCGACCGTGATCCGCGACGGCGTCAAGATTCACGACAACGTGGAAATCCCGGGCCCCACGGGCGGCGCGCTGGATAGCAATGAAAGCGAGCCGGGACCGTTCTTCCTGCAGGGCGATCACCAAGGCGTGATCCGCTACCGGAATATTACGATTTCGGTACCGAAGTAAGAAAAATAGGGCCGCCGATGAACGCCGATAAACACAGATAAAACGTTTTGTGTTATCGGCGTTTATCGGCGTTCATCGGCGGCTGAATCTGTTTTTTGCTTTTCCCAACCCTAGAACATGTTCCACAGAAACTGATTGTAGACTTCGGCTAGCCACGCGTTACCTTGGCGGTTCCCGCTACTTCACCGACTGGAGCGCATCTTCCGGATAGGCGTGCATGCCGAACTCCGGCAGATCGAGCCCTTCCACTTCCGATTCCGGCGGGACGCGCATCGACTTCACCGCGTTGACGGCTTTGAAAACAACGAAGGTCAGGCCGAACGCCCACACTGCGCAGATCGTCGCCCCGATCAACTGGACGACGAACTGTTTGGAGTCGCCGTAAAACAGTCCGGTCACGCCCTGCCCGGCCTTTCCGAGGTAGCTGGTGGCGCCAACGCCGTTCCAGCCCGAGCCGTAGGTGCCGTCGGCGAAGAGGCCGACCGAGAGGCCGCCGAGAATGCCGCAGAAGCCATGGACGGAGATGGCGCCGCAGGGGTCGTCGATCTTGGTCACCCGCTCGTTGAAAAGCACGCCCCCGCAAACCACGGCGCCGGCGAGCACGCCAATGATCATGGCGGAGGTAGGACCGACAAAGGCGCACGGCGCGGTGATGGCCACTAATCCCGCCAGCATGCCGTTGCACGCCATGGTGACGTCGGGCTTGCCGAACATGAGATACCAGATCAACATGGCGGCGGCCGATCCGGCGACGGCCGCGAGGTTGGTGTTGACGGCCACCACGGCGATCCGCAAATCGGTCGCGCCCAGTGTGGAGCCGGGGTTGAAGCCCATCCAGCCGAACAGCAGGATGAACGTCCCGGTGACCACGAAGACCAGGTTGTGCGCGGGGAAGGCGCGGGGCTTGCCGTCGGCGCCGTACTTGCCGAGGCGCGGACCGAGGATCATCGCCAGGGCCATCGCAGAAAAGCCGCCGATCGCATGCACCACGGTCGAGCCCGCGAAGTCCACGTATCCGTGTCCCAGGTTCATGCTGGAACCGAGTTGCGAGAGCCAGCCTCCGCCCCATGCCCAGCATCCGAAGATCGGATAGAGAAGCGCCCCCATGAACAATTCACAGAGCAGGAACGCCCAGAACGTGATGCGCTCGCAGATGGCGCCGACGATGATGTAGCCGGCGGTTTCCATGAACACCACCTGGAACAGCGTGAGGCAGTTGCTGCCGGCGTCATAGCCGGGTCCGGCGAGGAAGAAGCCTTTCCCGCCGAGGAAGCCCCACTGCCCGCTACCCAGCAGGAACTGGTTGAGCGTCGGTGTGCCGCCGATATTCGAAGGCGCATTGTTGATCGCCACCGCGCCGAACTGAAACGCGTAGCCGATGGCGTAGTAGGCGAGGAAAGCGAAGACATACGCCGCGAAGTTGAGCATCATCAGGTGGGCGGCGTTTTTCTTGCGCACCAGGCCGCAAGTCAGCAGCGCGAAGCCGGCCTGCATGAACAGTACCAGGTAGCCGGTGTTCAGGGTCCAGGCAACGTTGGTGCCGATGCGGGTGTGGCCCACCGAATCGGCCAGCTTCATGGCGAGCGGCTCTTTGGCGGCCTGGGCCTGGAAGTCGTCGAAATCCTTTTTTGCCTGCTGGTAGGTGGGCGCCGTCTTATCGGCCGGCTCGGAAACAACGAAGCTGTTGCCCCCGCCATCGACCGCGTTGGTCTTGTCTCCGGTAGCGATTCCCGCCGGGTCGGGCTTTGGCGGCGCCGTTTGGGCGGTACATGGGGTAAGGAATAAGGCGAGGATACCGGCGGCGGCAAGCGCGGTTCCCACCGATCGTTTGAGTGACTTCACGATTGACTCTCTCCTTCAATTAACTTTCCTGGCTTATCGCCCACAGGGCTGAGGTTAGAGCCACACAAAGAGCGATTGCAGAACGTCTCGCTGGCGTTATGGGCTCCAGATTACGGCACCCGCGCCCGAAATGCCAATCGAAAGTTTTGATGAGTGTTATAGAAAGATTACAGGCACTGCCAGCGGGCAGTTAGTGCATGATAACTGTTCAGCCGGCTTGTCCGCCCGCGTTTCATGCGTGGGTGGCGCGCCGGCCATCAATCGAAGGAGTCACGAGTGAAGAAACTGGAAGCTATTGTTCAGCCCTTCAAACTGGACGACGTCAAGGAAGCTCTCCTCGCCATCGGGGTCGATGGCATGACGCTCTCTGAAGTCCGCGGCCACGGCAGGCAGAAAGGCCACTCGGAAATGTACCGGGGCCAGGAATACAATGTGGACCTGCTGCCCAAGGTGAAAGTGGAGGTGGTCATTCCCGACGCCCGCCTGGAGGAGGTGCTCACCACGCTGGCCGCCGCCGCGCGCACCGGCAAAATCGGCGACGGCAAAATTTTCGTCTACGAAGTGGCTCAAGCCATCCGCATCCGCAACGGCGATCAGGGCGACGCCGCCATCTGATCGCCACATTGCGATGCAGGCGAACAGGAAAACGCTCGGCACCCGGGCCGTCGCCGCGACACTGATCCTGCTCGCATTCACCACCCTTGCGTTCGCCCTGTCCAGGCAAGACGTGCCGATGATTGCGCTCGGCCTCCTGCTGGCCGCAACCTCGATGGAAGTGCTGCGCCGCTAAAAGGAAAGCATTCAGCCACAGATGAACACCGATGAACACATAGCGGCAAGCCGCAAACAGAACATCGCGCAGAATAACGCGGCGGCGCGGAGGAGGAATGCCCCCACGAATGGGGGCATAGCAGCCTGGAAGGCTACGCTACGGTGGAATCGTCGCGGCGCACGAATAAATGAATTGTTAGTAGTACAGATAAAACCAACTTGCTTATCCGTGTTTATCTGTGTTGATCTGTGGCTGAATTTGCTTCTCCCGGCTAGAACATATTCCACAAGAACTGATTGTAGACTTCGTGGTGATACTGCACTTCCGGCGCCTTCACGACGGTCCCCAGCAACCGCGGGCAGCGGTCGGCCGACGCCTGCTTCAAATCCGCATAGCGCCCCTTCACGTCTTCGCCCAACAGCGTCGTGGTCCACGGGGCGCCCTTGAAGTTCGCCAGCGCATCGTAAATATTGTCCGGCAGGTACCGTTCCGCTCCGCGCAGATTCTTGATCTTCGCGATCTCCCCGTCCAGCCCCGTCTTGAACACGCTCAACATCACCAGGTACGGATTCGCGTCCGGAGCCACCGCGCGCACTTCCAGGCGCGCACTGCGCTCGTTGCCGATCGGGATCCGGATCATCGCCCCCCGGTCCACCGCCGACGCCTTGAGCTGGTTCGGCGCTTCAAAATGCGGGTCCAGCCGCCGGTACGCATTCACGCTCGAGTTCAATAACAGGCAGATGTCGTTGCCGTGCGTCAGGATCCGATCCATGAACTGCCAGGCGAACTTGCTGATCTTCTCTTCGCCCTTCGGATCCCAGAAGAGGTTCTTCCCGTTCTTCATCACCGACACGTTGGTGTGCATCCCGCTGCCGTTCACGCCCACCACCGGCTTCGGCAGGAAGCTCGCCGTCAGCCCCAGCCGCGTGGCCACCTGCCGGCAAATCAGTTTGTACAACTGAATCTGGTCCGCCGCCGCCACCACTTCCGAATAGCTGTAGTTGATTTCGAACTGCGACGGCGCCACTTCCGGGTGGTCCTTCTCGTTCTCGAAGCCCATCGCCCGCTGCACTTCCGCGCACCGGTCGATGAAGTGCCGCAGCGGATCGCTCGGCAGCGAGTGATAATATCCGCCCGTGTTCACGTAGTCGAACTTCCCCGTCTCGTGATAGTGCCGCTCGGCGTCGGAACCCTGGAACAGGAAGCCTTCGATTTCGTTGGCCGCGTTCAGCGTGTACCCGTTCTTCTCGTACAGGCTCTGCGCGTAGCCCTTGAGCACGCCGCGGATATCCGCGGTGTAGGGCGTGCCGTCCTTGTCGATCACCTCGCCAAACACCAGCACCTTGCCGGCGCCGAAGACGTCGCTCGGCCCCCAGTAGAAGGCGCTCCAATCCATGTGCAGCCGAAGATCGCTCTCGCGCTGCGCCGTGAACCCGCGGATCGACGATCCGTCGAAGGTCAGATTGTCCCAGCTCTTGACAAGAAACTTCTTGTCGTAATCGAGCATGTGGAGGCGTCCTTCCAGGTCGGTGAACAGGACGGTCACCGCCTTGATGCGCTTCTCGTCCGCCAGGTACTTGAGGCGCTCCTCTTGAATCTGGTGCATGGGCACGCGGCCCTGGCGCTGCGCCTTGGCAGCCAGATTCAGGTCTTCCAGCTCTGCGTAGGAGAGCGTCAAAAAGTTTTGCAGTTCGTTCGGGGTCATGATGGGATGTCTTAATTGTCCTTGACGGCCGCCGCCGCCGCAATGGTTTTGCTCCGGCGCTTCATAGATTATCTTTATGGACCACCATCAAGAAATTGATCGGACCCTCGCCAATCACGTTGGCTGCAAAGCTGCTGCGCCTCACACCCGCTCTTTGACAAATCGGTCGAATTCAACTATCCTGAGGAATGAGCGAGGTATCTTTTTCCTCCCTCTTCGGACGGCCTGAACTAAGTCAGGTTATCCGGACCCACCTCTTAGACACTGCAAAGATCGGAGCCTTTCATGCTGTGGCCGCTTGGTCTGACCCGGTGCGGAGTCTGGATACTTTGAAAGCACCTCACGCACCTACCGATTGCCCGCCAGTCCAGTCGATTCGTGTACGCATGTTGTGCTGGCTATACCCGAATCGCGGATGGGCTCCGTTGCCTGCCCGGCCGCCACACGGGGGAAAAGAGGAGAGTGGATGCTCGGAACCATCACCCGATTCAGCAAGTTGACCACCAGTGGTGCGATCCGCTCGGAACAGGGTGAACACTTCGACTTCGACCTCGCCGGAGTGTTGACCTACGATGTCGCCGCGCTCGCCGCGGGGAAATTCGTCCACTTCGAAGCTGCCGGCCGTGCGCCCTCGAAAGCCATCAACGTCTCGCTCGAACCCCCCGCCGCCGTTCACCCAGGTGCCGATCGATACAAAGAGATCACCCAGCTCCGCTACGTCGGCTTCCGGCACCTGGAGAACCTGCGGCGCTTCCGTTTTGAGCGCATCACGCCCGGCGGACCCACCCAGTGCTTCGAGGTGGCGGCGAACCTGGCCTTGTTCTACACCTTGCGCATCGCCATTCAGGAAGGGCCCGTTCTTTGCATGCGCGTGATCGCCGCCGAATTGGAGGCGGGCCGTAAATGGGAAGACCTGGCCTGCTGCCCGCTCACCGAACAACACATGCGGGACTACCTGGCGAGCCGGCCCGCCCCCGGCGCAAAATTACCCAAAGCCCCGCGGCGTCCTTCGGTCTATGCGGCGCCCGCGCCCTGGACTTGAGATCCGCCGTACGGCTCTCGCTGAGATGTGAGTGGAGGAAATACGTATGAAAAAACGCCGCGTGACGCAGTCCTTCAGTGCCCAGCAGTCGACTTCCCGCGCCCGCGGCAATTTCGCGGTGGGTGACCTGCTGATCCTGCAGGAATGCCCGGAGACCCCGGACCAGTCGAGGTTCGTCCGCATGAACGGCCTTCGTCCGAATCTCGGCCGCGAACTCCACTACCTCCTGGAAGCCGCCGAGTTGCACGAGAAAACCGAAGCCGTATAACTGTTCCATCCGGTGGGGCAGGCGGGGTACCCTCTGGGTCCGCCCGCCCCGCGGGTGCCTTGCTTCCAAGCGAGTGGTGTTGCCCCGTTAAAAACTGCTCTTGACAGCTCCGCTTGCCAACTGTATAGTGTTTATAAACAGTATACAGTGAGCGACGGAACTCAAATTCGAATCGACCTCGACGCTTCGACGCCGGTCAACCGCCAGATCGTCGATCAGATCCGCACCCTCCTGGTGGAAGGCGTGCTGCCACCGGGCGCCGACCTGCCCAGCGTACGCCGCCTGGCGACCGATCTGGGCGTCCATTTCGCCACGGTGGCCGACGCCTATCGCACCCTCGCCGAAGAGGGTTGGCTCGAAATCTCTCACGGACGGAGCGCGCGCGTGCTGCCACGCCGCGCGCCCGCCGCCGACCGCGAAGCCGACGAACTGTTCCGCCGCCGTCTCCGCCAACTGGTCGCCGAAGCCCGATCGCAAGGCGTTTCGGCGAAGAAGATCGCGAGCGAACTCGACTCGCTGGCAAAAGGAATGACCCCATGAACCGCGCCTGGCCCGCAATCTTTCCTATCGCGCTGCTGCCGCTCATCTTCCACTGGATGCCGCTATGGCGACGCAACGGCATCTGGTTCGGCGTCACGGTGGCACCCGGCTACACGGACGGTCCCGAAGCGCGTAGCGTGTTGCACCGTTTCCGGATCGCCATCTGGCTACTCGCCCTGGCCGCCGTCACGGTGACCGCGCTGGGTCCGCCGGCGGACTTTCCCTGGGCGTTCCCGGCGGCCATGACCCTGGAACTGGCGGGCGCCCTGACCGCCTTCGCGCACGCGCGCCGCCAGACCCTGCCGCATGCCGTGAGCCCCAGTCCCGTCCGCTCCGCCTCGCTGACGGTTGCGCCCGAGGGCCTGCCCGGTGGCTTTGCGGCAGTGCTCGTGCCCTTCGCCATCCTCGGAGCCACCGCCCTCTATCTGTATCTCAATTGGAGCCGCATTGCCGAACGATTTCCGGTCCACTGGGGCATCGACGGCTCCCCCGACCGCTGGAGCGGGCGAACCTGGCAGGGCGTCTACACGCCCCTGCTGCTGGGCGCGGCCCACTGCGGGCTCATGCTGCTCATCGGGCTCGGCATTTTGCGCTTCTCGCCGCGCGGCCGCGTGGCCGCCAATGCGGCGGCCAGCGCGCAATTCCGCCGCGTCATACTGCAATTCCTGGTCGCCGCGGTCTGGGGGATGGCGCTCCTGCTGGCCGCGGTTTCGCTGGCTCCCGTGCTTGGGGAGCGCCCGCTCGGCAACTGGCCGCCGATCCTGATCGCCCTCGGACTGCTGGCCCTGGCCATCCCGTTTGTGTGGCGTCTCATCCGCATCGGCCGCACCACCGGCGGCGGCGGCGATGGCACGCCCGACCAGTGCTGGAAGCTCGGCATCTTCTATTTCAACCCCGCCGACGCCGCCATCTTCGTAGAGAAGCGCTTCGGCATCGGGTACACCATCAACTTCGCCAACCGCGTGACGTGGCTGTTCGGGGGACTGATCCTCCTCTTCAGCCTGGTGCCCGTACTCTTGAGGTATTTATGAAATCGCTTCTGCCGACTCTCGCCGCCTGCGCGCTCGCTGCAGCCGCCGGCGACACCCCATTCGCCGGCGACTGGATGGGCACGCTCGACATCAACGGCAAGCTTCTGCGCATCGCCCTCCATCTCAAGCACGATGACGGCCGCTGGAGCGGCAACTTCGACAGCCTCGATCAGGGCGCCCGCGGCATTGGCATGGACCAGGTGGAAGTGGACGGCAACAAACTCGTCTGGAAAATGGCCGCGGCCGGGATTGTCTACGAAGGCGCCTTCGACCCAGCCAGCGGCGCGATCTCCGGAACCTTATTGCAGGGCGGCGGCAAACTCCCCCTCCAGTTCAAACACGCGGCGCCGCCCCCGCCGCTGCTACGGCCGCAGGAACCAAAAGCACCCTTCCCTTATGTATCCGAAGCCGTCAGCTACCCGAACCCTCAGGCCGAGGGAGTGCGTCTGGCGGGAACGCTCACCAGACCGAAGGGCCCAGGCAAGTTCCCCGCCGTGCTGCTGATCACCGGGAGCGGCGCGCAGAACCGCGACGAGGAGATCTTCGGCCACAAGCCATTCCTGCTGATTGCCGATTTCCTGACCCGGCACGGCATCGCCGTGCTGCGCGTGGATGATCGCGGCACCGCTGAATCCACCGGCAAATTCGCCACCGCCACCACGGCGGATTTCGCCACCGACGTCATGGCCGGTGTGCAGTTTCTGCTCAAGCGGCCTGAGATCGACGCCAAACACATCGGCCTGCTGGGACATAGCGAAGGCGGCGCGATCGCGCCCATGGTGGCCGTCCGCATGCCGGAAGTGGCGTTTCTCATCCTGCTCGCCGGCACCGGCGTGCCCGGCGACGAGACGATCGTGCAACAGGTCTATCGCGGCAACCTGGCCGGCGGCGCTTCGGAAGAATCGGCGAGACAGGCACGTGAACTCGAGCGCGCGATTCTGAACATCGTCAAGGCCGAACCCGACGCCGAGGCGCAGCAGCGTAAGCTCATGGCGCTTGCCGAAGCAACCCCGGGCCTGCAGCAGATTCTGAAAGCCGAATCGCCGCGCCTGAACTCTCCGTGGTACCGCTACTTCATCAGCCACGACCCGCGCCCCGTCCTCGGCAACGTGAAAATCCCAGTCCTGGCGCTCAACGGCGCCAAGGATACGCAGGTGGACGCCGAGCAGAATCTGCCTGCCATCGAGGCCGCCTTGCGCAAAGGCGGCAACCGCGACGTCACCATCAAGGTCCTGCCCGGCCTGAATCATCTCTTTCAGCAGTGCAAGACCGGCGCCCTCTCCGAATACGAATCGATCGAACAGACCATGGCTCCCGAAGTCCTCGACCTGATCGCCGATTGGATCGCCAAGCGCGTGGGATAGGGGGGCTCCCTGAGAAGCTGTGAAAAATCGTTAAGGGCCGCCGATGAACGCAGATAAACGCAGATAAAACAAAACACAAAATTCTTATCTGCGTTGATCGGCGTTCATCGGCGGCCATTTGTTTTCCCTGCCACATTTTTCACCCCAACACGCGCTCCACGTCGCGGCCGTACCACCAGACCGAGACCGCCCACGCCGCCACGGCGGGCGCCAGAAACCACGCGCTCGTCAAGAAGATGCCCGAGGCGGTCATGGCCAGGGTCACCAACTGAATCGCCCCGTTGCCGAGCGCGCCGCCGGTAGAGAAGCGCCAGCGCGTTTGCGGCCGCGGACGCTCTACCGCCGGCGCGTGCCCCACGGCCAGCGCCACCAGCGCCGCACCGATTCCGGGCAGCACGGCCAGCGGCAGGGTCAACAGGATCACCACCGCCAGAAACGCCACGTCCTTGGCCAGCAGCAGTTGCCATCCGCGCACCGGCAGCAAGCGGTAGCGCGAGAGCCCGCCTTCGCCATCCAGCCCGAACAGACACTGCGCGTAGCTCGACATGGCCCC
>JADGNT010000589.1 GCA_017883345.1 Candidatus Solibacter sp.
GAAATCGAAAAAGGTTACGCGAATTCTACACCTGTGCCATTCCGGCCACAATCCGCCCGCTCGGATTTCCTGCGGCATGCCGTTGATTTGAGGCAAAATAGAAGAGCAGCCCACAGTGGAACGGTTTGGACCCACCGGTGCAACCGTGGTCTCGCGCCGGTCTGTGCCGGCTAATCTCAAGAGTTGAGGCGTACGTGAAGATTTCTCGAACTGGCTTACTTTGTCTTGCTTTACTGTGGACGTCGACACTGGTCCGCGCGCAGGCGCCGCGGGATGCCGCGGCCGCGCCGGCGGACCAGCAACCCGCGGTACAGGCCCCTGCCCCCCAGCAGCCCGCGCCGCCCCCCCAGCAGCCTCAGCAGCCACCCGCCGAGACCACCCCTCAGCCGGAGCCCCAGCGCTTGAAGCTGCCGCCCCCCCCACCAAAAGTGGTGGATGTGCGCATGCCGGGCGAAGCCGGCTACTACGTCGGAATCACCGGTTGGCTGCCCATCGGCCAAATCTGGACCGACAAGGGCCACGCGGCGGCCTTCACCGACCCTTCCAAGCTCCAGCTCGCCGGAAAAGCGCAGGCCTCGCCCGCGGTGGAAATCGGCATCGCCGCCGGCCTGCACAACAGTATTCGCGTCTCCTATTTCTCCACCAAGCGGAGCGGCACCACCACGGCGGCCAACGAAATGGTGATTTTCAGCCAAACCTATGCGCAGGGCGACCAACTCTCCACCAATGGCAAGCTGTCCGACTACAAGCTGTCATACGAATACCTGACCTGGCCCTACCCGGTGGAAGCCCGCCATTTCCGCCTGAAGACGCTGTACCAGGTACAGTACATCACCGTGAAGACAACTTTCGACGCGCCCATCCTATCGGCCACTCCGGACAGCACCGGAGCTTTCACCTCGTACTCCACGCTGGGCTCGAAAGGCTACATCACTCCGGCCTTCGGGCTGGGGTTCCACGAGTATGCCACTCGCAGCTTCCGCTTAGAGGCCAACGTTTCCGGTTTTATGCTGCCCCATCGGTGGCAACTGCTCGACAGCGATGCCACCATCGCGTATCGCGCCGGGCACTTGGAGCTGCGCGCCGGCGCCAAGGGGTTCATCTTCCGCACCTCGCCCAAGAGCGACTATTTTTATCGCGGCAGGGTGGGCGGCGTGATGCTCGGCGTGCGCTGGTATTCAGACTAGCGTGGGACGGGCCCGGAGGCCTCGACAGGCCAGGAGGCGTGTCCCACTGCCGCCGCGGCCATCAGATCTGATTTCGATAGTGCTCGAGTGCGAAGCGGACGAGTTGGCTCCGCATGCGCGTTCCGGTCTTATGAAAGAGCTGCTGCAGGGTTCCTTTCACGGCGGCTTCCGTGCATCCCAGCTCGCCGCCGATCTCCTTATTTTGAAGCCCTTCGACCACCAGGCGCAGCACCAACGCTTCCCGCCCCGTGAGCTGTTTCACCGTCTCGCGGATCGGCACTATCCCAATCCCCTCGACCGCCGGCACGCCCGCCGCCTCGCGAATGCGCTCCGCCAACGCGTCCACCGACATATCCTTGCGCAGGATTCCGGCGATGCCATACCTCCGCAAGACTTCTTCTTCTTGTGGGGAAACTCCCGCCGTCAGGACCAGCACCGGCCCCGGAAATCCGTTGTGCCGGGCTTGCGCCAGAAAATCGATCCCCCGCTCCTGCCCCAGATCGAGATCCAGCAACACGATATCCGCATATCCGCCCGCCACCATCATCAAGGCTTCCCCCACCGCCCCGGTGTGCAGGTTCAACTCCAGGTCCGGCTCGGCATTCAAGAGCCTGGCGACACCCTGCCGGAAGATCGTATGGTCATCAAGAAGCAACACGCGGGTCTTCTTCACCGGCTTTCTCCCCGTACACGATGAATGGCAGGTCGGCCCGTTCCAGCACGACCGCGAAACAACAACCGTCCTTTACCGGCTCGTAGCGAAGGTTGCCGCCGAAGGATCGCACAATCGCCCGCGATACGTAGAGCCCGAGTCCGCTGCCTGCCGCGGCCGGCTGAAACGGCCGAAAAAGTGCGTCGGGATCGGCAATGGGCGCCCCGGTATTGTGGAAACGCAGAAGCACGTGCCCGCCTTCCACGGTGGAGCTTATCGTGAAGTCCTTTCGCTCGCTGCGTTGGAGAGCCCGGTGGGCGTTCCTCGCCAGATTCAGGCACACCTGCAAGAGCCCGTGGTGGTCGGCGCGTATCAACAGAAGGTCGGTCGGCTCGTGCCACCGCACCGTCATCTGCGATTCCTGAAACCAGGGCTCGATCACGATCCGCAGGTGATCGAGAATCGCCCGCAGGCTGGCCACATCGAAAGTCTGCGGGGATTCCGGCCGCAATCCGGAGGCGGTCAGTCTTTCCAACCCGTTCATCAGAGATCGAAGGCCCTCCACTTCCTCCGCGTCCGCCATGCCGGGACGCTGCTGCAGACTGGTGACGGACAGGCGCATCGCGGTGCACAGATTGCGGATCTCATGCCAGAACCCGCCCATGATGACGCGCGCGCCGGTGGCGAGGGCTTCCAGGCTCACCTCCTCGCGGTTGCGCAACTGCTCGGAGGAATCGAAAATCACCACGCTCAGGTCCATCGCGCCGGGCGGGCCGTAGCTGGAGACCCACACCTGGGCCAGGAAGGCCTCCCCGCCGAGCCGATGACCGGTACACTCGATCAGGGTGCGGATCACGTGCCGCACGCGGGTAGTCTCGCGCAGCGCCGCCAGTGCGGGCAAATAGAAGTCGATGGATTGGCCGGGCAGCGATTGAGTGGCGCAGCGCAAGAGCTGGTGGGTCGCCTCGTTCGCCATCAGCACCTTGCCTGCCGGGTCGATGGTAAGGATGGGCGCGGGGCTCCCCTCCACCAGGCCGCGCAACTGCTGCTCGGAGACGGCGCGCAGGGAGACCTGCTCCGCCAGTGCACGGGCGTAGGCCTCGACGGTTTTCTTGCGTAGATCGACTTCCCGTGCCAGCAAACCCGCGCCCAGGAAGGCGATAAATGTGGTAACCAGCCGCGGCTCGACGTCTCTCCCCCAGGCGAAAGGGCTCAAACCCTCCCGCAGGAACGTATAGGCCAAGGCCGCTATGGCGATTTCCCCGGGCTTGAGGTGCGCCGCCAGCAGCAGCATGGGGATGCAGTAGAGCAGCCCGAGGGAGACATTGGGAACGATCAGCCAGTCGGCGAAGGCGATCGCGGCTGTCAGCAGACCGACGACGATGATGGCGATGCGGCGGTTCGGCAACGGGAACCCATTTCGCAAGAAGCTGTAAATGCCCACCTGACGCTCTTTCGTTTTTCTCTAACAGAATAGCCGATCTCAAGCTTGGGAATGTCGAAAACGGACCAAAAGTTCAGCAATTTGTTTTGCTCTATCCCCCGCAGGGAGAAACGGGACCCAATCGCGTCTCCACGGTACTATCGAAGCAGACCGTCGTGCCACCATCTCCCGCCCAAACCCTGGGCTTGGATCAACTCCATATTACGCAACGTGATTACCCAACGTGGGCAAGACGGAGCGTCAACCGCAAGTCATTGCAAAAATAGCTCGTTAAGGCCCTGCTCTCTCCCATGAGTCGCCGCCCACACGCCAAAAAACAGGCGCCATTGGCCCCCATTCGGGAGGCCAATGGCGCCAGACAAACCCGCGCTCTGTCCCGTTATTTCCGGACAACTCGCGGATTCGCAACTGGTCGAGCGGGCACCGCCGGGCGAGCCGGGGTCGTACCCGGATTGGCTCGCGGCGCGGTGCGCTGCTGAATCGCGTCCGGGGTCACATGCGACTGCGACGCGTCTGTTGCCGGTAGCGGTAGCGGCGTTGGTGGGAATGCCGGCGTGCAGGTGGTGGCGACGTTCAAGATGCCGCAGATCTTGTTGCCCCCGACGACGTCCAGAGTCACGTCGCCCGTAGAATTGCAGTTTCCGGCGAAAGTCCCAGGACCAGTCCAACCGGTCGGGAGGGCGCCCCCCTGGTTCCATACGTAGGTGGTGTCGGTAGTACTCTCACTGACCTTGTAGGCTCCTAGCGGCAGTGTAAATGTCTGCGATCCACCATTGCAGACTA
>JADGNT010000590.1 GCA_017883345.1 Candidatus Solibacter sp.
AAAAAGCACCCTCGTGGCGCACGCACTCCTGCGTGCCGCGTCGAGTCTCACTCGACGCTCTGCGCCCTGGGCAGCGGGCGTCGGCAAGAGTGCCGACGCGGCACGCAAGAGTGCGTGCGCCACATCTGCCAGTCAATTTTTAGGAAATTTCGCGGGCCGAAGGCCCATCCCAACAGGCAGGTCAGTCCCCGGACCGGAGCGCCGGTGACCGGCTAGCCGGTTACTCCCGCTCCATCCGGTCCAGCAGAATCGACAGCCTGGGCGCCGCCTCGGCGTGACCGCCGAAACGCAGTGCGTTGTAGGTGCCGGTGAACTCGCCGACCGAGTCGCCCAGTGACGTGCGCGGCAGGGACGCGGCGAATTCCGCCGGCGTGAACCAGGGGGGCTTCTGGTAGCCCCGGCGCTTCAGAATGTGCAGCATGCGCTGGTAGAGCAAGGTGGCGTCGGCCACGCTGGCCTGCCCGCGGCGGACGCGCTCCACGCGCTGCCGCATGCGCATCAGCCGGACCAGCGGACCCGCGGCAAACCCCAGCGCCACCAATCCCGCCGCCCAGGCCAGAGCCTGCCAGCCGAAGCGGCGCGCCCAGCCGGCCACATACCGCTCCCAACCCGAGCGAACCGATACCGCGGTGTCGAACCAGCGGATGCCGGCACGATGAACCCCCTGTTCCATGCGGTACGCCAGGGTGCCTTGGCGCGCCACGTCGTAGGTCATCACCCACTCCCGCCAGAAGGTCTCGGCGGCATCCAGGTACAGGGATAGTTGAGCCAACCACGCCAGTCCGCCGGCGTTCGGGTCGGCCGGGGTGGGGTCGAAGGTAGTCCATCCGTAGCCCGGAATCCAGGCCTCCACCCAACTGTGCGCGTCGCTGGCGCGCACCAGCCAAAGGTCCGAGACCGGGTTGTACACGCCGCTTTGAAACCCCGTCGCCAGGCGCGCCGGAATCCCCAGCGAGCGCAGCATCACGGCCATGGAACTGGCGAAGTACTCGCAATGTCCCTGGCGGCGCGCGAACAGGAAGTTGGCCAGCGGATCGGCCACCTCGCGATCGGGCAATTCCAAGGTGTATCCATAGTCCGAGCGCAGATGGCGCTCGATGGCTCGCGCGCGCGCCAGATCGTCCGTGGCACTGGCGGCGAAGCTGCGCGCTAGTTCCCCGATGCGGCCGTCGAGCGCGGGAAGCTGCAGGTAAAGCTGGCGTGCGGCCAACGGAAGCACGGGAGGCGGAAACCGTACGGGCGCCCCTTCCGGCGGGTCGTCCAGCAGGCTCCACACATCGTAGTGGAACCCCTGCGGCACGGCGTGGCCCAGGCGAAAACTCGAGGTTTCGGTACGGTACAGCGCGCGCACCCCCAGGTCCAGAGTCTCCGGCGTGCCGGCGAAGAACAACGTGTCGTTCTCCAGCGCCTCCAGGTCGACGTGGTAATTGACGCGCCGCCCCGCCGGGTGCAACCCGGCCGGCGCCAGCACCACGTGCCCGTTCTCCACCAGGATCGTTTCCGGCTGGCGGCTTGGATTGGTCCAGCGCTTGCCGTCGAAATCGCTCAACGCCGCGCCGCGCCACTTCATTGGCGCCACCGCGAGAGCGCTCCAGATCCGGATGTGCATCATGGGCCGCGAACTGGTCTTGATCTCTCCGATATCCCCCAGGTTCACCTGATTGGAAAAGCCGGGAAGGAAAACGCGGTGCGCAATCAGGCGCGAGAAGGCCGCTTCGGCGGTGCGCGGCAGGATGAAGAACAGTCCGGCCGTCAACGTCAGGATCCCCAGTGTGACCAGCGCGGAAAGCAAGCTGAGGCGCGAGTAGAAGGTCTTCAAGGCGCTGCGCGCGGTCACCGTGGACCGCTCGATCGACCGCCGGATTTCGCCGGAAGTGAGCGCCGCAATCGCGAACAGCAGGTACAGCGCCAGGAAGAGGAAGAAATTGAAATTGGTGGAAAGGATCGCCGCCGCCAGCAGCTCCAGAAAGGCGATGACCGCCGTATACAGATAGTCGCGATTGCTTTTGGCGGTCAGGATCTTCATCACCGCCAGGAAGAACAGCAGATGCACCGTGGCCACCAGAAAATCGCGTGAGAGCAGAAAGTAGTCGGCGACAAAGAAGCCGGCGTAGGCGATGGTGACGATGGTGGTGAGCCGGTCGGAGAGGTTCAACCGCACCAGCCCGCAGATCAGGATGGCGCGTAATAGCAGGCCTGTCGTGGTCAGGGCGATGGTCGGCGCGTCCAGGAAGCCCGAAGCTGCCACTGCCAGGTAGCCGCTGGCCACCAGCCCGAGAAGCG
The DNA here is from genome assembly GCA_017883345.1 of Candidatus Solibacter sp. Lineage (GTDB taxonomy): Bacteria > Acidobacteriota > Terriglobia > Bryobacterales > Bryobacteraceae > Solibacter. The sequence continues at coordinate 2,284 of JADGNT010000590.1, forward strand.
AAAACTGAAAGAAACGCTCGACGCTGACTGCGGCGAGAGCGTCCTGACGCGGCATCTCTGTATTTTACCGCCGGTTTTGCCCCGGGAGCCTGCCGATTCGCTACTGGATCTGCAACCCGTATTCGCGCAGCAGTTTTCCCGCCGGCAGATACACGCGGACAAAGTACAGCCCTGCGCTGAGCCCCGGGACCTTGATTCCGTTTTGCGCCCGCGCGAGCGTACCCTGCCGCACCGTGTGGCCCGTCCGATCCACGATTTCCAGACGGTACGAAGAGTCCTCCGCCAGGCCGGTCAGATCCGGATGAAGCATGAGTTCCCGGCCCGCCGGGGCGCTGCTTCCGGCCCCGTTGCCGCGCAGCGCAGTCAGGGAGACCCCCACCACTGGCCCAGGCGGCTGGGCCAGGCGCAGCGTGGCTACCACCAGCAGCATGCCGCAGGCCGCCGCCGCCAACGCTGGAAACCAGGCCGGGACTCGCCACTCGCGTCCCTTTGCGGCTTTTTCGTCCCGCCGCAACTCTTCCGAGGCCGCTCGCATGGCGCGCCGGTAATCGTCGGTCTCCCGGAACCGGTCCCGGCAGCCCTCGCAAGTCAGCAGGTGCTCCTCAATGAGCGTGGCCGCCTCCAGGGAAATGGCGCCCATCGAGTACCTCTCCAGGTCTTCCGCATCCACGTGACGATGGATATCTCGCATGATAACGAAGGCTGACATTCGATTCTAGATCACTTGCTCCTTTAATGAATAGGTGGTTTAGTAATAGCCGTACTCTCACCAAATATTCAGTACGGAATAGACCTATTTCGCCCGGAAGCCGGAACGCTGGGAAAACCGCCGCCGTCCCAGTTCGCCGTAGCGTGCCTTGGCCCGGGACTTGATCAGCCGGAACTGGGTCTCCGTCAAGTCCAGGTCGCGGCAGATCTCTTCGGCCGTTTGCTCCTGTAGATAGAAGCGGACCAGCACCTCCCGATCGCGCTTGGGCAGCCCGCTCAGCATGCGCAGGGCGACATCCTGGCTCTCCTGCTCGATCACCCTGCGTTCCGGGTCTGGCTGGTGGTCGGAGAGCGTCATCGCCGGGTCGATCGACTGCTCGTTGCGCCGCGCGTGTATGGCGCTGTCGATGTGCGCCGCCACCTGCCGCCGGACCACCGTGCGCACGTAACCCATCAGCCGGTCCGGCTCGCGAAGCTCGCCCCGCTGGATGGACTGCGTGACGATCAGGAAAACGTCGTGCACCTTGTCGTCGAGATCTTGCGGCCCCAGTTGGCGCCACAGAAAGAAGCGTACTCCTTTCACGAAGACTGCATACAACTGCTCCATGCCGGCGGGATCTCCCGCCCGCACGCGGTCGACCAGCCGGGACCAGGACGGTTCCCGTGGATCGCTCTCGGTTTGCACGTCTAGCTCGGTTATAGGGTTCATTGGCTCCCCACCACAAAATAGGCGCCCCAGTAGCTGGGCTTGGCGCGCCAGCCCCCGGAGCGGATCATTTCCAACTGCGCCGCGCGCAGTGCTGTCGCCGGGGAGCTGCCGCGCTCCCCGCTCAGGTTTCGGTAGAGAGCGCCGAATAGCGCCCCGCTCTCATCGGGCGTGGCCCAGTTGCTGGAAATCACCGAGTGCGCGCCCGCCATCAGCCAGGCTCGCGTCAGGCCGAGCAACCCGGTTCCCGGGAGTTTGGCGCCCTCCGCGGAATGACAGCCGCTCAAGACCACCAGCCCGGCATTGGTCCGCCAGCCGGCAATCTCGTACGGCGGCAACAGCTCGCTCTCGCGCCGCGCCGTCAGGCT
>JADGNT010000591.1 GCA_017883345.1 Candidatus Solibacter sp.
CAGCCGGGCGAAACCGGTTCGCCTTTCAAACTCCTCGGTCCACGCGCGATCGGCCGCGGGCACCCCCGGCATGTAGGCGTTCATGCCGCGATAGCGCAGTTCCTCGGGCTTGACACCGAGCGATTCGAGATCCGCGCCCGCCGGTCCCAGCCGGAAGAACAAACCGTTGAACATGGCCTGGCCGCGATAGGAGGCATCGGTGGAACTCAGCATAAGTGTGCCCGCCAGCAGCACCAGCCCCGCCGCACTCCACGCCAGCGCGCGCACCCTGCGACAGGCCAGGAGGCCTGTCCCACCTTGGACTCCCCGGGCGATGAGCAGCGCTGCCGGCAGACCCATCCAAACCGCATGCTGCGCTTTCGAGGTCACAAACAGCAGGGCCGCCAGAGTGAACACGCAAAGTCTCATGGCACCGACGAGGTCCGTCGCGTGGAGGGAAGTATGCCCCCATGAATGGGGGCGGCCCAGAGGGCACCCCAGCCCGGAAGGCTGCTCTACGGATGGCGGGCTCGCCGTCATCCACACCGCGGCCGCGGCCATCAGAAGCAGCCCGCACAGCGCCGCCGCGTCCATGAAAAACGAATTCAGGTACGCCGTGTAGCAGACGTCGGTGAAGACCAGCAGCGGGAGTGCGGCCGACGCCGCTTGCACCCGCCACCCCCTGCCGCGCAAGCCGGCCAGGAGTACACCGAATGCGGCCAGGCAAAGCGCCGCGTGGACGGCGCCCAGCCACCGGATATCGAAGGCCGCCGCTTCGTGGGTGGCTCTGGCGAAGCGTGTGGCCAGCCACGCCAGCGTGCTTTCCGAAGAGTGATACGGGCTGTTCCAATAATTCCGCGCCGACCAGAGATAGTCCGGCTGGAAGTGAATGAAGTTGGTCTCCGCTGCGCGCGGCGCCAGGCAGAGCCATCCGTAGACCTTGCCGAAATCGCCGTTATTGGCGATCCCGATGAATCCCGGGAGCAGGACCTGCACCGCCAGGCACGCCGCGCCGGCGCCCCACAACGCGATGCCCGGCCACTGTTGAGACCATCTGGTTGCTTTCACGGATTCGCCCGTAGCGTATCACGCGGCGCCGCCGGGTTTTCGGAGCCGCAAACAAAAAATGTAACCGGAGTTGCACGTCCTTCATCGTATGTGGTAGTTTTTGTTCCACGTTCGGATGCAGTAGAGGGAACTGGGATCGCGTAGAGGAGGGCTGTGGATGCTGCTTGCCCCCGTTGTCTGGATACTAACGGCAATTATCGCGTATTTTTTCGCCGCCAAGACCTGGTGGTTTCCGCCGCCGATCAACGCGCACGGCATCGCTTACGACGAGCAGTTCATGCGCACGCTGATCGTCACCGGAATCATTTTCGTGCTGGCGCAGTTCGCCCTCGGTTGGGTGATCTTCCGCTTTCGCGACGACGGGCGCCCCGCCAACTACTCCCACGGCAATAACCGTCTGGAGACGGTCTGGACCAGCGCCACCGCGCTGCTCTTCCTGGGACTGGTGCTGATGGGGACCAAAATCTGGGCCGGCGTACACTTCGATCAACCGCCCGCCGACGCCGTCCCCATTGAAGTGCTCGGCAAACAGTTCGCCTGGAGCTTCCGTTACCCGGGGCCCGACGGCAAGTTCGGCCACACCGATCTCAAGTTCGTCAACGATTCCGCCGGCAATCCCTTCGGTCTCGACGACAAGGACCCGGCGGGCAAGGACGACATCGTCAGCGCGTCGCTGAAGATTCCCGCCGGCAAGCCGATCAAGTTGATCATGCATTCGCGCGACGTGATCCACAACTTTTTCGTGCGCGAACTGCGCATGAAGCAGGACATCGTGCCGGGGATGGAGATTCCCCTGAGCTTTCAAGCCGATATCGCCGGCGTCTACGAAGTTCCCTGCTCCGAACTCTGCGGGCTGGGCCATTTCCAAATGCGCACCACCATGCAGGTGATGAGCCCGGCCGATTTCGAGCAATGGAAAATCGAAAAGGCCCAGAAGTGAGATCCGCACGATAACGCTGAGGAGAGATCATGTCGGCCCCCACCCATTCGGCGCATCAGGCGCCGCAAGGCTTTATCAGAAAGTACGTCTTCAGCCTGGATCACAAAGTGATCGGAATTCAGTATTACTTTCTCGGGCTGTTCTCGGTATTCCTGGGGATGTCGCTATCCCTGTTGATGCGCTTCCACATGGTCAACCCGGAGGCCAAGGTGGCCTGGTTCGCCAAGCTGTGGCCCACGGCGGCGGCCGGCGGCATGATGACGCCCGAACTGTACCTGTCGCTGATGACCATGCACGGCACCATCATGGTGTTCTTCGTGCTGACCACGGTGCCGCAGAGCGGCTTCGGTAATTACTTCCTGCCGCTCCAGATCGGCGCCGAGGACATGGCATTCCCGGTGCTCAACATGCTTTCCTTCTGGACCACGTTCATAGCCCTGGTGGTGATGGTCTCCGCCTTCTTCGTGCAAGGCGGAGCGCCGCTGGCCGGTTGGACCGCGTACCCGCCGCTGAGCGGCGTCGGGCGCCTCACCGGTCCCGGCGAGGGCATGGGCCAGACCCTGTGGATCGCGAGCATCGCGATCTTCTGCGGCGCCTCGCTGATGGGCGCGATCAACTTCATCGCTACCACCGTGGATCTGCGCTGCAAGGGCATGCGGCTGATGCGCATGCCGCTCACCTGCTGGACCTGGCTGGTCACCGCCATCCTCGCCCTCCTCGGCTTCGCCGTGCTGCTGGCCGCGGGGTTGCTGCTGATTCTCGACCGCACCGTGGGCACCAGTTTCTTCATCCCGGGCAACCTCATGATCAGCGACCAGATCATCACCAATCACAAGGGCGGATCGCCCTTGCTGTGGCAGCACCTCTTCTGGTTCTTCGGCCACCCCGAAGTCTATATCGCGATTCTGCCCGGCATGGGCGTGACCTCGCACCTGCTCGCCACCTTCGCGCGCAAGCCGGTTTTCGGCTATAAGGCCATGGTCTACGCCATCCTGAGTATCGGCTTCCTCGGTTTCCTGGTCTGGGGCCATCACATGTTCATGAGCGGCATGAACCCGTACTCCGCGATGGCGTTCAGCGTGCTCACCATGGCGATCGGCGTGCCCTCGGCCATCAAGACCTTCAACTGGATCGGCACTCTTTGGGGTGGCAAGATCCACTTCGATACCGCCATGATGTTCTCGCTCGGCTTCGTCAGCCTGTTCGTGACGGGCGGCTTGAGCGGCATCTTCCTCGGCCAGCCGGCGCTCGACCTCTACTTCCACGACACCTACTTCGTGGTGGGCCACTTCCACATGATCATGGGCGTGGCGGCCATCTTCGGCATGTTCGCCGGCACCTTCTACTGGTTCCCCAAAATGTTCGGCAAGATGATGAACGAGACCCTGGGCAAGATCCACTTCTATGCCACCTTCATCGGCGTGTACTGCATCTTCGCCCCGATGCATTTCGTCGGCATGGCCGGCAATCCGCGCCGCTACTCGGATTTCACCAACGTCGAATACCTCGCCGGCCTTATGCCGGTGCACAAATTCATGACCCAGGCCGCCTACTTTACGGCCGCGGTACAGATTCTGTTCCTGATCAACCTGTTCTGGAGCCTGTGGAAAGGACCCAAGGCGCCGATGAATCCGTGGAACTCCACCTCGCTCGAATGGACCATCCCCTCGCCGCCGCCCTTCGACAACTTCGGCGGCGTGCATCCCGTGGTCAATCACGGTCCGTATGAGTTCAGCGTGCCCGGCGCGCCAACCGATTTCATCATGCAGACGGATCCGCCTTCCGTCTCTTCCGAAGACTAGAGGATTGCCATGGGAATGTCCGGGTCGATCACACACGATATCATTCATGGTCCGCCGCGGCCGCCCGTCGAGGGTGGTTGGGGCGGTGGTGGTGGCGGCGGCGGCTCCGACGGCCGCGGCCGCGGCGCATTCCGGCGCGCGTCGTTCACGGGATTGTACGTATTGCTAGCGGCCAGCACCATGCTCTTCGCCGCCTTCACCAGCGCCATGGTGGTTCGCCGCGGCCTGAGCGACGATTGGGTTTCGATGCCCAAACCGCCCATTCTG
>JADGNT010000592.1 GCA_017883345.1 Candidatus Solibacter sp.
CTATTCCCATTCCTACCTGGAGCAGATGAAATCGCAGTCTTTCTGGGAAGCGCAGTTCGCTTGCGTCGACGGCATCGATCGCGCCCTGACGGCGGCGCGCCGGGTGGCATAAGGCTCCGCCTTGTGCCACAATTTGCGCTCGGATGCACAAGGCGGAGCCTTATGCCACAATCTGCGCGAACGCTTTGTCGATCGCCGCCTTGGTGGCGGCCAGCGCCTCGGCGGGCGCCATCTTGCGGACGGCGTCGTTGAAAGGCTCGGCGCGCACCGGTCCGTCATAGCCGATGGTCTGCAATGCGCCCAGGAAACTCGCGGCATCGATCACGCCGGTGGCGGCGGGGAGTTCGCGTTTGCCATCCACCTGCTGATCCACCGGTATGCCGGCGGGGGCGTCGTTGAGGTCCACCGAGACTACCTGATCGGCGCGTAGAGTGAGTAGATCCTTCTTGGTTTCGCCCGCCGTGTACCAATGCCAGCTATCCAGCACGAACCCAACATTGGGGCGGTCGATCTCGGCCATCAGCTCTTTCATTTCGGCCATGGAGTGCACAAACGGGAAGCGCTTCGTGCTCCAGGAGGTTTTCGGGCCTACGTACTCCAGGCCGAAGCGCAGGCCGTGATCTTTCAGGATGGCCGCCGCCTCGCGGAGCCGGCGCGCGTGGATCCGCAGATTCGCCATGTAGGTGAGGTCGGCGCTATTCGGTGAGATCCACGTGGTGACGCGCTTGACCGCGGCCCGCTCCAACCCCGCGGCATAGGCCGGGAGCGTTTTGAGCGATTCGCTGAAAGCGGCATCGTCCTTGCGGAACTCCGTGGGGAAGCCAGCCATCGCCCAGCCGATGTTCTTCGCCCGCATGCTATCCAGCAGTTGAGCGAGATCGGATGGCGACAGGTCGCCGAGGTAGCGCCCGTCGGCATCCACCACGTCGAAGCCGTAACGGGCTGCATAGTCGATTGTCTCGGTTTGGGACGCTTTGATTCCAAGCGCGCCGCAACTCAAGTGAATCGACATTCCGTGAGAGCGGCCGAGAAGGGCGAAGCCGGCGGCACCGGCGACGAACATACGTCTCGTGAGCACCATGACTTGCAGTCTACACCGCGGCGACGCAAACTGGGGACGCGGGGACAGACAGGACTGCCAGCGAATTTCCGGCAAAGTCAGCCAGAAATTCATGGCAGTCTTGTCAGTCCCCGGTTTGCGGCGCGATGGAGTACTTTAAACATGAGGTAGGCCTGCGATGAGTGAGAAAACGACGAACGTAAACCGAACGTCACGCCGCCGCTTCCTGACGGACAGCGGCCGCATAGCCGGGGTGTCTACCCTGGCCGGAATGACCATCCCCTATGTGCATGCGGCGGGGAACGACACCATTCAACTGGCGCTGGTGGGCTGCGGCGGCCGCGGCACCGGCGCGGCGGAGAACGCCCTCGGCGTAAAGAACGGCCCCATCAAGCTGGTGGCCATGGCCGACGTGTTCCCTTCGAAACTCGCCGACAGTCACGGCAAACTGCGGCAGCAGTTCCCCACCCAGGTGGATGTGCCCGAGGACCGCAAGTTCATTGGCTTCGACGGTTACCGCAAGGCGCTCGATTGTCTCAAGCCCGGCGACGTGGCCATCTTCGCCACGCCGCCCGCGTTCCGCTGGGTGCATTTCAGCTACGCCATCGACAAGGGGCTGAACTCTTTTATGGAGAAGCCGGTTACGGTGGACGGCCCCACCACTCGCCGCATGCTCAAACTCGGCGAGCTGAGCGTGCAGAAGAACCTCAAGGTCGGGGTCGGGCTGATGATCCGCCACTGCCGGGCGCGCCAGGAATTGCTCGACCGCATACGCGCCGGCCAGATCGGCGATATCGTGGCGATGCGCGCGTATCGCATGGGTTCGGGCGGCGGCACCGCTCCACCCAAGCCCGAGGGCATCACCGAGCTGCTCCACCAGATCCGCCTGTTCCACGCGTTTCTGTGGGCCAGCGGCGGCGTCTTCAGCGATTACTTCATCCATCAGATCGATGAATGTTCCTGGATGAAAGGCGCGTGGCCGGTGGAAGCGCAGGCCTTGGGCGGGCGCCACTACCGGGGCAATTCGCTGGACCAGAACTTCGATACGTACGCCGTGGAGTACACCTTCCCCGACGGCGTCAAACTGTTTTACGACGGCCGCAACATGGCCGGATGCCACAACGAGTTCGCCAGCTACGCGCACGGTTCCAAGGGCTCGGCCGTCATCTCCACTTCGGCGCACACGCCGGGCCGGACGCGGATCTACAAGGGGCAGAAGATCCCGCGGTGGCAATCCGGGCAGACCGCGCCGGCGGATGAGAATCTGCTCTGGGCCTACCCACAGCCCGAGCACTCGCCCTATGACTTCGAGTGGGAGGACCTGATCCAGGCCATTCGAGAGGACAAGCCCTACAACGAAGTCAAGCGCGGCGCCGAGGCCAGCCTGGTGGGTTCCATGGGCCGCATGGCCGCCCACACGGGACAGCTCGTCACCTTCGACCAGATGCTCAACTGCGAACACGAGTTCGCTCCCGACGTCGATAAGCTGACCATGGACGGACCAGCTCCGCTACGCGCCGGAGCGGACGGCAAGTACCCCGTGCCGCAACCCGGAATCGTCAAGACCCGGGAATACTGATCCCATGGCATACCGGTCAGGGGCACGCCAATGGAGCCGCACGGCATTTGCCATGGCCGTGGTGTTCGGCAGCTTGCCCCTGGCCAGCCGGATCTTCCTCGGGGGTTGGGGATTCGACGGCGCCGCCGAGATCGGGTGCCTGTGCCTGATCGTGGGCGTCTATTTCCATATCGTCAGCCGCAGGTTTCCGGGTGTCCCCGATCCGGCAACCATCTTGGAACGGGCCGGCCAGCGCGCATCCGCGGGCCGCGGCGATCAGGCCATTGCGCTGCTGACGGAGGGGATCCGCCTCAGCCCGCAATTGTGGCAGGCCTTCCAATACCGCGGTGAGTTGTACCTGCGGCAGGGCGGCCAGGGGGATGCGGCTCTGCAGGATTTTTCGGAAGCCATCCGATTGGCCCCTGAGGAGCCGCACCTCTACCTGCTGCGCGGGCACGTCCACAGCCTGCTGGGCGACGAATCGTCCGCGCGGAGCGACTACGCGCGGGCGGCTGCGCTGGCGGGCGCAGACGCGCTGACCGCTGAGAATTGTAGCGGTCCGAATCCGGGGACGCTGGAGCCATAGTCGTGTTAGGATGCAGTTTTTGATAGGGGCTGCGTATGCGAGTGGAAGACGAGTATCTCGACGTGCTGCAAAACCTCGAGTGGGCGATTGTGAACGAGTTCCGGCAGGACCGGTCGATCCTGGACCTGGATGCGCGCGCTGCCGCCAACGCCCTGGTGCGGCACTATGAGGCAGAGGCGGAATCGCGCAGCGCTACCGGCGCGCCGCTGTCGGAGCGCGCCCGTCGGATCTTCGAAGGCGTGCGAAAGATGTGCGAATGGCGCCTGGGGCGGGCGCCTGCGCCGGACAACTCGCCATCCGGATTGGACCCAACGGTGACCGCGGCGGAACTCGTGCTGTGCCTCCAGCGCATTCGCAAGTCGATTGATTTTTGGACCAAGGAGGGCGGCCGTCAGGGGTACCTCAATTTCGTTGCCGATTCCGGGTACGTGCGCTGACCGCGGCGCGGGAGAGAGAAGTGCATCCGGGGCAAGCAGGATGAGGAATTGGTCGAGCAGATGACCGGGCGAACTCTGGCCCTGTTCCCCCGCTGCACGCCGCGGGAGGCGCGCGCGATCGCCGCACACACCGCCACGCGAGGCAGCGGGCGTGCGGGGGACTACCGGGGCAGATCCATCGCCGGATTGCGGCCGAAGAATCCCCAGGGGACTAACTGAAAGCCGGCGGGGTGGACGGGCATGACGGGCCAGTCTTCGGGGCGCGGATTGTGGGTGATGCCCATGGTGTACCACATGACTACGTCCTGGTTGTGGAGGGTGCGGTTGGCGGCAGCCCAGCGAGGCAGGCCATCGCCGCCGCGGCTTTGGTTGGGGTAGTTGCCGCCCGCGTAGATTTCGCCGGCCTGATAGGG
>JADGNT010000593.1 GCA_017883345.1 Candidatus Solibacter sp.
CACCAAGCACCTGGAAGCCGATAAGACGATCATGGACTCGGTGACCGTGGGGACCGTGACCCACAAGTTGAAAGTGGCCAACAACGACAGCCTGGAGCTCTACGATTACCCCGGCGGCTACGCCGGCCGCTTCGACGGCGTCAACAAATCCGGTGGCGACCAGCCCTCCAGCCTCCAGCACATCTTCACCGACAACAAGCGCACGGTGGAAATTCGCATGCAGGAAGAGGCTCTCTCCAGCCTGCTCATCCGCGGCAGGGGAGCGCAGACCGGCTTCACCGCGGGTCACACCTTCGATCTGACCCACCATTACTCCGACAACGGCAAGTTCGTGCTCACCAGCGTGGAGCACGATGCCAAACAGCCGGTGTCCGTGGATGATCTGGAGAAGGAATTCAATTACGCTAATTGGTTCACCTGCATCCCCTCCTCACTGCCTTTCCGGCCCTCGCGCCTGACGCCGGTGCCGAGCGTGCGCGGGGTACAGACGGCCACCGTAGTCGGCCCCGCCGGCGAGGAGATATTTCCCGATAAGTATGGCCGCGTGAAGGTCCAGTTCCACTGGGACCGCGAGGGCTCTGACGACGTCAACAGCTCCTGCTGGGTGCGCGTTGCCACGTTTTGGGCGGGCACGCAATGGGGTGCGGTACACATCCCGCGCATCGGCCAGGAAGTGATTGTGGATTTCCTGGAAAGCGATGTCAATCAGCCGATCGTCGTGGGCAGCGTGTACAACGCGGACATGATGCCGCCCTGGGCGCTGCCCGACAATAAGACGGTCAGCGGGGTCAAGTCCCGCAGTTCGCCGAAGGGCGGGGCCGATAATTTCAACATGATGTCGTTCGAGGACAAGAAGGGGGAGGAACTGGTACACGTACAGGCGGAAAAGGATCTCAAGACCCTGGTGAAGAACGACGAATCGCGGGAGGTGGTCCATGACCGCGTCACCCTGATTAAGAACGATGAAACCCAAACCGTGACCAACAACGAGACCATCACCGTCGAGCAGGGTAATCAGACCATCGAACTCAAGCAAGGCAACCAGAGCACCACGCTGGATATGGGAAACCAATCGACGAAGATAAAGATGGGGAACCAGACAAACAACATCGATCTGGGTAAAATCGAGACTGAGGCGATGCAGTCCATCGAACTCAAGGTGGGTCAGAGCAGCATCAAGATCGATCAGATGGGCGTGACCATCAAGGGTATGATGATTTCCATAGAAGCTCAGGTCCAGGCCGAGGTCAAGGCTGTAATGACGCAAGTGACCGGCAGCGCGATGTTGACGGAAAAGGGCGGCATCGTGATGATCAACTGATATGGGCGGCACATCGGCTCCGATCAATTCGAGAACGGTCGCGATCGCCACGGTCGCCGAACTCGGCGAGGAGGCGATGGCGCTGCTGCGCCCGGACCTGCATCCGCTGGACTTTGTGGCGCTTCTCATGGAGAAGGCCCTTTTCCCCGATGCGGTTCGGTTCGTCGCGCACGCGCTGCCGAAACGCGAAGCCGTGTGGTGGGGCTGGGTGTGCGCGCGCCGCGCGGCCGGCGAGAATCCGCCGCCCAAGATCAAAGCCGCGCTCGACGCCACCGAGAGATGGATTGCGCAACCCAACGAAGACAACCGGCGGTTGGCCATGGCGGCCGCCGAAAAGGCCGAACTGGGCACGGCAGCCGGCTGCGCGGGTCTGGCGGCTTTTTTCAGCGGCGGCAGCCTGGCGCCGCCCGATGCACCACCGGTGCCGCCGGGAGAGTTCCTGGCAGCCAAAGCGGTAGCAGGCGCGGTGATCTTCGCCGCCGTGGCCAAGGAGCCCGAGAAGGCGCCGGAGAAATTCCGAAGTTTCGTGGCGCAGGGTGTGGAAGTGACCACCCGGCTTAAGCTCTGGGCGTCCAGGAGTTAGAGGAGAGTCTTTATGGGAATGCCGGCCGCGAGAATCACGGACATGCACGTCTGCCCCATGGTGACGGTACTGGTGCCGCACGTGGGCGGGCCGATTCTGCCGCCCGGCGCGGTCACGGTGCTGATCGGCGGCTTGCCGGCGGCACGCGTAGGGGACATGGCGGTGTGCGTGGGACCTCCGGACGTGATCGTACTCGGATCATTCACCGTGCTTACGATGAGTATGCCGCAGGCGCGCATACTCGATATGACGGCGCACGGCGGCATGATCGTGCTCGGTTGCCCGACCGTGCTGGTGGGGGGGTAAGAACTTCGGGCCCATCCGGCAGGATCATGATCGACTGTCCGGCAGCCGGGACAAATCGGCGTAACGTCCGAGTGGGCTGTAACCCAGGCGCGGCCATGGTCTAAAATGGGAAGCAGCATGAAATTCGTTGTCAGCATCTATCAGGACGAAGACGGCGTGTACATTGGCGAGTGCCCGTCGATACCGGGCTGCGTCAGCCAAGGGCAAACAGAGGCCGAGGCTGAGTCGAACATCGTCGATGCCATCCGCGAATGCCTGGCGGTCAGGGCCGAACTCGGCATGCCATTGACCGTGACCACGCGGTTTCCCGATACGTCACCGTAATTCCGAACGTGAGTAACTAAGGCTGGATTGACGGTGGAGAAATTCCTGGCGGCGGCCCGATAGCTTCCCCGCAAGCCTCGGTAATGGCATACTGTAAGCGATTCCAGATGCGAAGCTAACGAGGTACGCCGTGAACCAAAAACCTTCCCTGAGCCGCCGCAATTTTGCCGCTTGGATTGCCGCCACCCCGGTCGCCGCCAGCGCGCTCCAAGCGCCGCAGCCACCCGCCGGCCCGCCGAATCCCAATACCAGCCTGCAACCGCCGCCGCAGAACCGCCAGGGCACGGTGAACGGCATCCTGCCGTTCAAGGATCCGATTCAGTTCACCCGCAAAGACGTCCCCGCCAAGGTCCAGCCATTCCCCATGGACCGGGTGCGGCTGCTGCCGTCCGCGTTCCTGGATGCGGCGGAGTGGAATCGCGGCTACATGAATCGCTTGCCGGCGGACCGGTTGCTCCACAGCTTCCGCTTGAATGCGGGACTGCCATCCAGCGCCGAGCCGCTCGGCGGGTGGGAGATCTACGTTGCCCCGGCGCCGGGCGAGCGGCGCAACAACGAAGGCGAGCTGCGCGGCCACTTCATCGGACATTTCCTCTCGGCCAGCGCGCAGCTCTACGCCTCCATGGGCGACAAGGAAGCCAAAGCCAAAGGCGACCTCATGGTGGCGGAACTGGCCAAATGCCAGCAGAAGCTGGGCCCGAGCGGCTACCTGAGCGCATTCCCCATCGAGTGGTTCGAGCGGCTGGACGCGCGCCAGCCGGTGTGGGCCCCGTTCTACACCATCCACAAGATCATGGCCGGCATGCTCGACATGTATCAACTGGCCGGCAACAAGCAGGCGCTCGCAGTTCTCGAAGGCATGTCGCGCTGGGCCGACGATTGGTCCGCGTCGAAAACCGAAGAGCACATGCAGGATATTCTGAACACCGAATACGGCGGCATGAACGAGGTGCTCTACAATCTGGCCGCCGCCACCGGCAACGACCGTTGGGCCAAGGCCGGTGACCGCTTCACCAAAAAGCGCTTCTTCAATCCACTGGCGCTGCGCAACGACGAGTTGACCGGGTTGCACGTCAATACCCACATTCCGCAAGTGATCGGCGCGGCCAGACGGTATGAGATTTCGAGCGACATGCGGTTCCACGATGTGGCCGATTACTTCTGGTACGAAGTCACCACCGCGCGCAGTTACGCGACCACCGGAACCAGCAACGGCGAAGGCTGGCTCACCCAGCCGCGCATGCTGTCTGCCGAACTCAAACGCAGCGTGGCCACCGCCGAATGCTGCTGCTCGTACAATATGCTGAAGCTGGCGCGTCATCTCTACAGTTGGAGCGGAGACTCAGGCTATTTCGACTACTATGAGCGCTCCCTGTTGAACATGCGGCTGGGCACCATCCAGCCCAAGACCGGCCACACGCAGTATTACGTCTCGCTCACGCCGGGCGCGTGGAAGACTTTCAACACCGAGGACAAATCCTTCTGGTGCTGCACCGGCAGCGGCGTGGAAGAATACTC
>JADGNT010000594.1 GCA_017883345.1 Candidatus Solibacter sp.
GCGGCCATCAGGGCAAAGGTGGAAACGATGGACGTGGGAATGGCGATGGCGGCGATCAGGGTGGTGCGGATATTGGCCAGGAAGAAGAAGATGACGATGGCCGCGAAGAAGCTGCCCTCGACGAGGTGGTGCTTGATCTTATCCACGGCGGCTTTGATAAAGACGGATTGATCGCTGATGACTTGCGCCTTGACATCCGGCGGCAGCGTGGCGGAAATCTCCTTGAGCCGCTGTTTGACTGCCTCGGCGGTGGCAACCGTATTCACGCCGCTTTGTTTGGCCACGATGAGGGTTACGGACGGGACGCCATCGAGGCGGGCGGCGGAACGCGGCTCCTCGTAGCTGTCCTCCGCCTTGCCGATGTCCGACACCTTCACCACGTAGCCGTTGCGCGTGGCCACGGTGATCTGGTTGAACTGCGCCGAATCGAGAATGCGGCCGGTGGTGCGCACGGTGAGCTCGCGGGCGCCGGCGTTCAAATTGCCGCCCGGCAGTTCCAGATTCTGGGCGCGCAGTGCGTTAAAGACGTCGTTGATGGTGAGACTGTAGGAGCGCAGGCGGTCGGGATCCACCTCGACATGGATCTCGCGGCGCGCGCCGCCCACGATGGTAATCTCGCCGACGCCTGCAGCGTTTTCCAACTTCTGCTTGATCTGCTTATCGGCGATCAGGGTGACGTCGCGCAGGGAACGCTGGGCGGAAACGGCGATCTGCAAAATGGGCGCGGCGTCGGGATCGAATTTCTGAATCACCGGCTGCTTGGCGGTCTGCGGCAACTGCGGCACAATCAGGTTGACCTTGTTCTGCACTTCCTGCGCCGCCACGTCGCCGTTCTTGGACAACTCGAACTGAATGATGACCAGCGACTGGCCTTCGGAAGAGGTGGAGCGCACCTCGTCCACCTGGCTGATGGTGTTGACCGTGTCCTCCACCTTCTTGGAGATTTCGGTTTCGATCTCCTCGGGGGAGGCACCCGGGTTGACGATGGTCACGATCACGGTGGGGATATCGACCTTGGGAAACAGGTCGACGCCGAGGCTGAAATAGCAAAAGGTGCCGACCACGACCAGCGAGAGAATCAGCATGGTGGCGAACACGGGGCGGCGGACGCAAAGTTGGGCGAGTGTATGCATGGGTTACCGTGCCTGTGGCTGTACCTGCACCGCGGCGCCGTCGAACAGCTCGTTTTGGGAACTGGCGGCCACTGTCTCATTGCCGGTGAGTCCGTTGACGATGCGGATCTGGGCGCCATCGACTTCGCCGGTGACGACGACGCGGAGGTGGGCGGTATTGTTGTCGATAGTGAAGACCTGGTAGGAATCGGTGGTTCTGTCGCGGACCACGGCGCTGCGCGGCACGAAGACGGCGCTTTCGCCGCCGGGCAGCAGGACGCGCGCGGTGGCAAACATACCGGGACGGAGTTCGCCCCTGGGGTTGTCGAACCTGGCTTCCAAAATGAAGACGCGGGAGTTGGGGTCCACCGAGGGATTGACGGCGGTGACCGTGCCGGTGAAATCGCGATCCGGGTAAGCGGCGACGCGCGCCACTACCGTCATGCCGAGTTTGCCGCGCGCGGCGCGCTGCTCGGGCGTCTGCAACTGGAGCTTCATGGTACCGATGCGCACGATGGTGGCGATCTTGTTGGCGAACGCCACATACTGGCCCGCGGCCACCGGACGCGCCGTGATGAATCCCTCGAAGGGGGCGCGGATGGTGGTATCGGCGAGACCCTTTTCGGCCTGCGCGAGTTGTGACGTGACGCCGGCGAGCGAGGCCTGGGAATTCTCCACGGCGCCCCAACTCTGGCGCGCGCCATTGAGCGCGGCTTCATACTGCTGGCGGGCGGCATTGACCTGGGCGTCGGCGGTCTCCTGCTGGGTGCGCGCGCGCTCGAAGGCAGAGCGCGAGACGTCGCCGGACGCGACCAGGTTCTCGTAGCGTTTGGCGTCGGCGGCGGCCTGGCGGGCCTGGGCTTGCGCCGATTCCAGGGTGGCGCGGGCGGCGACGGCCTCCGGCATGAGGGCCGGGTCGAACTTCCCCTGGCCGCTGAAACCGATGCGCGATTGCGACTGCCGCACCCCGGCGGTGGCCTGATCCAAGGCGGCGCGGGCCTGATCGAGGCGGAGTTGGGCGTCGCGGTGATCCAGTTCGCAGACCACCTGGCCTTGTTTGACGAAATCGCCGACGTTGACGGGCGTCGCGATGACGCGCCCGGGAACCAGCGGCGCGATGTCGCTGGTTTCGTCGGCGACGAAGGTGCCGGTCTCCTGGAAGGCGGCCGGGACGGTGCGGGTGACCGCCTTCGCAGTGGTGACCGTTACCTTCTTGGGCTCTACGGGACCGGCAGCCGCGGCCTCGTGGTTGCTGGCGCAGCCGGCCAGAAAGAGAGTCATAAAAACGAGTGCGATAATGACGAGTCGGTTCATTTACCGGTCCTTTTGGGTGTGCTGGTTTTCCTGGATTCCGTGCATGACGATGGCGACGAAGCTGTCGGCCACCTGGCGATCGGGTGTGTTGGTGCAGAAGCCGAACATCTGGGTCATGGTGGCGTACTGCGCTGCCATGCCGTAGGCGGCCGCAATGATGGCGCCCGGGTCGCCCCCGCGGAGAGCGCCCTCACTCTGTCGCCGCGCGACGTACTGGCACAACAGCTCATAAATCGGGAACGAGAACTGGCGGTTGTATTCGAGCGCGGCTTCGTGGCCTTCCAGCGCGGCGAACAGGAGCACGCGGTGGCCGCGCAAGTCGCGGCGATATCCTTCGATGACCCTTTCGACGATGCCGCGGATCAAGCCTTCGTCGTCGTTGCGATCCATGCAGCGTTTCCACTGCTCGATGCACTCGGTGATTCGGCCGGAATCGTGGTGTTGCTCGAGCACTGCGTTGTACAGGTCTTGCTTGGTGGGGAAGTGGCGGAAGATGATGGCTTCGGTGACGCCGGCGGCGGCGGCGATTTCCTTGGTGGTGGTGCCGGAGAATCCTTTACGGGAGAAGAAGTCGAGCGCCGTTTCGACGAGCTGAAGGCGGCGGTCGCTGGCGGGAAGGCGGAGGGTTGCGGTACGGTGATCGTTCACAGGTTCCATTGTAAGTCAGTGCTTACTTACGGTCAAGAGGCGAGGCATTTTTCTGGGGAGGCGGGGACGTGGGGAGTGGTTGGCGGCTTCGTCGTGGACGGTAGCAAGTAGTTTCATTTTGTTTGGGTTGGGAGGAAAAATGGCTTCGTTTGGTAATTTGCTCCATTTGCATTCTGTGGGCGGGCACCGGTCTCGACGGGAGCGGTGCCCGATTACAGGGTAGCAGGGCAGGCGCCGGAGACCGTGGGGCTGGACGAGCTAAGTCTTTCTGGGAAAAGCGGATATTATTCTAGATGTTGGAGTCACCGGCGATCTGGTTGGGCTGCGGGGCGACCAAGAGCTTTGGAGGCGCGTCATGCGCGACGAGTCATCTGTACACGCTGGCAGACTACGCGCGGTTCATTTCGTGACCGGCGTGTGACGTGATCTTTCGCCGGGACGGGTTTTGACCCACACTCAACTGTCCCGACGGCGCGAGGCGCGGAACCTTCCCGAGCAGTCGTGGGGGCATTGGAGTTTACTGCCCTTCCAATTGCGACTCCGACCTACAACCCTTCGGTTAACAGCCGAAACGGTTGTAGCCGCCTCGCATTGCAAACACGAGGCTTAGACGTGAAAGAGGCGGATTATCGCGTTAATTGGGGGGACTTTGGGGGGACTCCAGACGCTTCTTCAGTGACCAGTTTCCGAGATGCCCGTCTACCGTCCACAATGCCGTATGCGTGGATGGCTGCTGGTTGAAAACTCCACCGTTGAGATTTTCGGCGCCGCTTCGTTGGAAGTTCACTCCGCATTTCATCCCGGGCCCAAGCCACTGGAAACAGGCGCAGCCGGTCCGGTTCTTTACTGGTTGCCTGGCGCCTCCGCGCTGAACAGATAAACATCGTAGCGTCGGGTCCGGTGTGGATTGATCTCCCAGATTGGCGCAGCCTGGAGGCGTTCCATCGCCTCGGCCTGGGGTACTCGCTGTCACAGGTA
>JADGNT010000595.1 GCA_017883345.1 Candidatus Solibacter sp.
CTGGTGGACACGACGCGATAACGGTACTCGCCGAGCAACGTGGTGAGCGTAATGATGTCGTTCTGGCGGATGTTTCGCAAGGGCCGGAAGAAGGTGTCGCGGTGCCCGGAAATGGCCACGTTCCCCGGCTGTCCCGGTAGTGCCGTACCGGGAATATGGCCGACCGCGCGCCGGAGGGTTTTTGCACTGATTCCCTCCATGACGATCGCCGATAGGCCGAGACGCGGAATTTCAATGCGGCCAATCAGGCCGCCGGTCACGGCCAGCGGCGGATTTTTCGATGAAGTGGGGGGCGCGGTTTGACGTACTCCGCGGTTCGCCTCTTGGCTCGCCGTCAGCAGCCGCTCGAGTTGGCGGCGCTCTCCTTGCTGGAAAATCCGGGCGTCCACCAGAACGAACGCGCAATAGGCCAGCAGCAAGACGCCGCCGGCAAAGAGTACGCGCTGAGTCCGCCGCAGAATCCGCCTCCACGGCTTTTTGGCAACTACAAGCCTCATTTAGCAGCGGGGTCCTTGACCGTCCGCGATTCACCACCGGCGCGGTAGCCGGACCGGGCGCGCACGGAGAGCTTGCCGTGTCCAGCCGCCCCGGCGGCCACGCGAATGCTCAGGAAGGCGCCGGGCCGCGCCGCACTGGTGGAAAGATATCCGATAGTGTATTGGTTGCGAATGTCGCGCGCAATGCGTTCGCAGATCGCTACGACCTCACTGTACTCGCTGGGGAAGAAGGCTTCGCCGCCAGTTACCCCGGCGAGACGGCGGAGCACGTCCGGATTCCGGTCGGGATCCGATTCGTCGAAGATGCCGATGGTGTACACCAGGGTGGTGGATTGTTCGGCCATCTTCAGGACCTCGGCCTGGCTGTGCCGGCTAGCGTTGTCGCCGCCGTCGCTAATCACAATCAGCACTTTCTTTTCCCGGCTTCCGGTTTGCAGATGCTTTCGCGCCTCGAAGACGGCGTCGTAAAGCGCCGTCCTGCCCGTGGTAGGTGCGTTGGCGATCGCGCTTCCGAGGTCCTCGGGGCGATTGCTGAAAGGGAGGTTGTCGGGCAGGCCCAGGGCCACCTTCTCGTTGAAGTTGACCACGAACATCTGGTCGTCCGGGCTGCTGGACTGGACGAACGTCCGGGCCGCCGCGATCACATCCGCAAGCTTTGGCCGCATGCTCCCGCTGTGGTCCACAACCAGTCCCACGGTAACCGGAATGTCTTCGTGGCGGAACAAGCGGATGGTTTGCCGGGCGCCGTCTTCGTAAACCTGAAAATCCTGCTCGCTCAGATCGGTAGCAAACCGGCCTTTTCCGTCGCGCACCGTAGCGTTCAACACCACGAAATCGACGTTCACGGAAATTTGGTAAGGATGCGGACTCTGGGCTTCGGCCGGCGCCGGCGCCTGAGGTTCGGCGCCGCCCACCAGACCGATCAGGAGCAGCAACGGGAGAGCCAGCGCGTTCACGTAATGGCGATCCATTCCCGGCCTCTTCAAGATGCCTGGAGCCGGCGATACTCCGGCTGCCACATCGCGTCTTCCACCTGTTGAACGATGTCGCCGAGTTTGACTCCGGCCAAGCCCTCCGCATCCGCCGCCTCGGCGACGGCCACGGCCACCGTCAACGACACGCTGCGTAAGTCGTCAATATGCGGGAGGAGTGACGCGCCGGGCTGGCGCACAGTCACCAGGCTGGACACGGCACTCGCCGCCGCCCCGAACATACCGTCACTGATCCTGCTGGCTCGCGAGACGATAGCGCCGAGGGCCAGACCCGGATACAGCATGGCATTATTCACCTGGGCAATGACGTATGTCATCCCCTTATAAGTAACCGGGGCGAACGCGCTGCCGGTGGCGATCAGCGCCCGCCCGTCAGTCCAGGCAATCAGATCGGCCGGGTTCGCCTCGGCTCGCGCCGGCGGATTGGAAAGTGCGAAGATGATCGGCCGGCCGGTATGCGCCGCCATTTCCTTGACGATGGCTTCGGTGAAACTGCCGGAAGCTGTCGACGCGCCGATCAGCACGGTCGGTTTCACCCGGCGCACTACCTCGGCCAGGCTTACGCCGTATCCATTCCCGTCGTGCTGCCAGCCCTTGCTTGCAGCGGCGGGCCGGGCGTAATCCACCTGATAGTCGCGCAGTGGAACGGCCATGCCCCTGGTGAGTAATCCCTGCCGGTCCACGCACCAGAAGCGGCTCGCCGCATCTTCTTTGGATAAACCCTCACGCACCATGGCATCGCGAATCTGGTCGGCGATTCCAACACCTGCCGTACCGGCTCCAAATATGACCACTCGCTGATTGCGCAGCGGCATTCCGCAGACGCGAACCGCGGAGATCGCCGCTGCCAGCGTAATCGCACCGGTGCCCTGTATATCGTCATTGAAGGTGCAGCAGCGGTCGCGGTAAGTATCCAGGATGCGCCGTCCATTGCCCGCTGCAAAGTCTTCCCACAACAGCAGCGCTTTGGGAAACAGCTTGGTCGCGGCTTTGACGTAGGCGTCGATGAAGGCGTCGTACCGCTCCCCGCGAATTCGGGCGTGCCGGTTGCCGACGTACATCGGGTCGTCCAGCAGACTTTCCCGGTTGGTGCCGACATCGAGCATCACCGGAATGACGCGCGTGGGGTCGATGCCACCCGCCGCCGTGTAAATCGCCAGCTTGCCGATCGACACTTCGATGCCACCTACACCCCAATCGCCGATTCCCCGGATCTGCTCGGCGTCCGTGGCAAGGATCAGGTCGATATCGCCGGGACTGGCGCTGAGGCTGGCGAACGCCTCTTCGATCGCCTCGGCATGATCGATCGACAGGTACAGACCCCGCGGGCGCCGGCACTCATGATGGTACTGCTCTATCGCTATGCCGACCGTCAGATCGTTGACGATGGGGATCATTTCGCGCAAGTGCTCGGAGAGCAGCCGGTAGAACAGCACCTCGTTGCGATCGTGTAGGGCGGTAAGGTAAACGTTCTTGCTCAACACGTCGGGCAGGCGCTCGTACTGGATGTAGGCGCGCTTGACCTGAGCCGCCAACGTGCTGATGTCCGGAGGGAGCAGTCCTGTGAGGCCTAAATCTTTTCGTTCGTGCGCTGTGAAGGCGGTCCCCTTGTTCAACAGCGGTGAATTGAGCACGGCCAGCCCGCGAGCCTTGGTCTCATGGCAGAAGTCGGCGTCGCGCCGGTAGTTCTGCGCCGGCCCGGCTAGTGGCATAACTCTCTGTCGCATGCTGTTACCTTCTTCTATTCCGAGCAGCCTGACGCGGCGCGCGCGGGGGGCGCGCGCCGCGTGACATCTCAAGAAACGCTTACTGGAAGCGCTTTTCGGCTACGCGCAGGGCCAAGGCGCCACCGAGGGCGAGAAGCCCGAACAACGCCATCAGCGGTAACAGACTCGCGGTGGCTGGCAGCGTCTTCTCCTCTGCCATCATCGGAGCCGCCGCTACTTCCGTCTCGGCCGGGGGCGGAGTAACCGCCTCGGCGAGCTGCATGTCTTCTCCGGTCGGCTTGACCGCCATGATCGGCGCGCTTCTCAACTGCGCGACTATCGGCGCGTCCACCGATTTGATCGGCTCGGCGACTTCGAGAGGAAGTTCGACCGGGGTATACAGGACGGGCATGTTGGCGGCCTTGGCTAGCATCATCGCTCTGGCCTTCGGATAGACGAATTCCTCGCCCCAATTTCTGCCGGGATAGAACCAGGCGCGTAGCGCTTCCGGCTCGCCGGCCGGCCGTTCTGTGAATGTGATCACGGTCTTGTCGGTGGCTTTGAGGCGATAGTTCGGGATAGCCAGAATGGTGGCGTAGATCATGGTTTCGTCCTGGTTGAAGATCTGGACGATGTGGCGGTCGGACTGAGAATCCAGGATCTTGAACACGTAGGTGCCGGCGGGCAACACGCTCCACCCCGTGAGGTGGACCCCTGGGATCTCCACGGGACCGCTAAAGCTGATCGTGGTCTTCCTGTTCCAATCGTCAGCCTTGGCACTTGGTGCGAGTACCACGACCGTCAGCGCCACACAACACACCGTCGCTGCTGCTTTGAATAGT